>CAIKQM010000745.1 GCA_903829565.1 uncultured Planctomycetota bacterium | reverse complement strand
GTCGCGCGCCTTCGCCATGTGCTCTGCGTGGCTGAAAGCAACCGTGTTCTTGGGCGCAGACTGCGTGAGCGAGCGCTCGTCGATACGAATGCCGGGATGGCAAGAACCACAACCGGCCATGCTGAACGAGGCACGCTGTTGTGCGCTCGCTGCTGCGCTGCGAACCGGCTGCCAGGCCAAGCCAATCCCCGCAGACGTGGCGGCATCGGGCACCGTGCTGTGGCATGCCAAGCAGTCCTGTGTCGTTGGTTGCGCAGGCAAGTGCGAAGAGTGCTCGAAGCGTGCTCCGTTGACCCGCGAAGGCAGCACGGGCAGAGCTGCGCGGTGACAAGCCAAACAGTCTTGGTCTACTTGTCCAGCAAGCCCCGGATGCCGCTGTGCATCGACGAGAAAACGCACTTCACCAGCGACGAGCCTGTCGACGGCGACCTGAGGCCGGGTGTGCTTGAAGGCAGCGTGATCCGCGCCATCGAAGGTGTGGCATGCAGAGCAGTTGTCCCACTGACCATGATGCGGTGCGCGAAACGCCGCCACATCATGGCAAGACATGCAGCCGGCATAGTCCTCACGATCCGCACGCAACGTGTAGCTGGGCGGCTGCACAACGCCATCAGCAGCGACTCGCGCCGTTTCGGTGTGCTCGTGGCACTCGAGACAACCGCCCTTCTCTAGGCGCTCACGAGAGCCTGCTTGCACCAACGACAGGTCTTCGACTCCGCCTTTCCCATGCAAGTGATCGGCGTGCGCAAAGGTCTTAGCCGCGGCGGAAGGCCTTTGATCGTAGACGGTCTGGACGTCAACCGGCTTGCCATCCGCCTGCACGTGGCAGCGAGCGCACTCAGCGGCGGTGTACTCCTTGAGATGCAGGTCCAAGGCCGTGGCTGCATCCACATCACCATGGCACTGCACACAGCTCGCCGCATCTTTGCGCTTCTCGGGTGCAATGTGGCGGTCGTGCGGATACGGCCCACGACCGGGCAACGCCATCGAAGCATCTGCATTCAGCCACTCGAGGAAGCCCTCGCGCACGCTGCGCTTGTCGATGCTGCGGCCGGCAAGCGTGTCATAGGTGCGCTCGGCTCCGCCATCGGTATGGCAGGTCATGCAAGCAGGCACTCCAGTGGCACCGCCGAAGCTCTCTGGATCGTCCTTCGACTGCACATGGCATTCACGGCAGGCCATGTTGTCGTGGTCGAGGTGCTCGAAAGCACTTGTGGAGCCGCGGCCGGCGCGCAAACCGGCTTCAAAGCCGGCCTGGATCTCGACTGCCAGCACATCACCGTAGTGACAGTCCTTGCAGACGCTCATGGGTGAGCGTGGCTCACGCAGCCAAGTGCCATCCTTGGCCTTCTCGCCGTAGTCATGACAGCCGCGACAGTCGCGTGCTACCTCACCAGCAACATAGGGATCCTTGCTGGCCTTCGGATCGGAGGGGTACTTGCCTCCGTGGTAGTACCATGTGTCAGCCACATGGCTCGTGTGCGGAAACGGCCTCTTTTCAGCCGCTTTTCCGGCTTGGCCACGCAAGGTGTCCTGCATGTACACAATTGACAGGACGCACAGCAGCGCCGTCACCAGCAGCGGGTAGCCACGTAGGGCCGTGAGACCTCTGGCTGTGACTGTCATTGGCTGAGGAGGTAACCAAGCGCGCCGAGTGCGACCACCAGCGCAGCGGCCGCCGCAATCAGCACGTCGACCCAGCCGTACACGGGCGCCGTCGCACTGAGCTGCAGCAGCGTGAGCAGCAGCACCAGCAGGAACGAAACGCCTGCGGCTACGTGAGGCAGCAACCCGGCGCCGGCCAGCAACC
>CAIKQM010000744.1 GCA_903829565.1 uncultured Planctomycetota bacterium | reverse complement strand
GAAGGAGACGCGAACACATTGCCCATCGCGGCTCCGTGCGCGAGCCCTTGGCCCACGAGGCCACCGAAGGCGGGGTAGTGGCCTGAGCCACCACCGGTCACGATCACCACCGAGTTCGGTGCCGCGCGATGGCGACGGATCACGCCACCTTCGACCTGCACGATCCGGCCTCTGTTCGCCGCGACGAGGCCTTCGATCAGTTCATCGGCAAAGCGGGCGGGATCGTTGTGGATGTGGGTCATGTGGCGGCCTGCATTGGTGATGGTACACGCCCGTCCGTCGCTCTTTCGCTACTAAGCCGGTGCAAACCATGCCGCAGCACAAGTCGCCTCATCGACAGCTGCTGTCCTGCGGTCGTGTACGTGATGCGAGGCTTGTTGGCGCTTTGCATGGCGTGCGCAGGTTGGCTGACAAGGTGCAGCCCGCAACGCGCGTTTCAGGAACATGTCCTGCGCACACCAGGGCCTGTGAGATTCGGTTGCACTGTTGCGCCGGAACGAGTCAAGCACTCAAGGGTCACTCGTGCTTGGCCACGTACGGGACTTGACCAAGCTGCTCAAGTGCGGTGAGGCAACGGCTGCAGCCGCGCACGCCGAGCCGCGTGCCGTCTGCATGAGTTTATGGTCAGCCTCCGACCAAGATGGCGGCGAGCGCCGTCGCCGAGGCCGCGAACGTGAGCCAGATGATGCCCAAGGCCACCATGTGCAAGCGTCGCTCCGCGGGCTTGGCCGTTTGGCGCGGAGCACGGCGCTCCGCGGCCCGCAGGAGCAGCAAGCCACCGCCGCCCAAGGGCAACGCGAGCAGCGCGATCCAGTAGGCCCAGACCAAGCCCAAGGGAAGGGCGAGCAGTCCGAGCACTAGAGCCGACACGCGAATCAGGAAGGCGCTGTTCATGCGTCGCGCAGGATAGTGTTTGGCGCCGCTGCCTTTGCGGTTCGATTCCCACGCAGGCTCAGTGCGTGGTGTGAGCGATCGGTGACGGGGAGTTGCACCCGCTGCGCGCCGGTGGGCTTCGAGCTGCTAGGGAACCCGAGGGCGGGTCGGGGCGGTCGTGCATCAACGGCGACGTGCTGGTCGCAAAGCCCGGCCTTCCCCTGTGCTTCGACTGGTCGGTCTCGGACATGCAGTTGCGCCGCACGTTCGCGATCCCGCCCGGCCTCTGCCGGCGAACCCATCGGTGGTGATGCAGGCGCTTCGAGTTGCTGCCGTAGGGGGATTCCCTGCGGTCCAACGCGGCGATCGCAGGCAACTGGTAGCCCTCAGGCCAGATCGATCGCCGCCGCGAGCAGGTCCCCTTCGCTGCCGCGCGACGCCGCAACCCGGAAGGGCACGAAGCACGCTGCCGGCGTCTTGACCGACTCCTCCAGAACTCGGGCCTACTTCGCGTGCTGCGTCTCGAGCCAGCGTTCGACCTCGATCGCAGCCATGCAGCCCGAGCCCGCGGCCGTGACGGCCTGGCGGTAGTAGCTGTCTTGGCAGTCGCCGGCGGCAAACACGCCTTCGATGTTCGTCGCGGCCTTGCCGGGCGTCGTCAGGATGTAGCCCTTGTCGTCCATGTTCAGCATGCCGCGGAACAGGTCGGTGTTGGGCTTGTGGCCGATCGCGAGGAACAGGCCATCTGCCGGCACGCGCTTCTTCTCGCCGGTGTCCGTCGCCGTGAGTTCGAGGCCGTTGACCTTGCCCGCGTTCACGTCGAACACGTCGGTCACGTTCTGGCCCCAGAGCACTTCGATCTTCGGGTTGTCCAGCGCGCGCTGCTGCATGATCTTGCTCGCGCGCAGGTGGTTGCGGCGCACGACGAGGTAGACCTTGCTCGCGAACTTGGTGAGGAAGTTCGCTTCCTCGCACGCGGAGTCGCCGCCGCCGACGACGTAGACGACCTTGTTCTTGAAGAAGAACCCGTCGCACGT
>CAIKQM010000743.1 GCA_903829565.1 uncultured Planctomycetota bacterium | reverse complement strand
TCTGACCGCAGTGCAGGATCCGGCCCAAGCAGGCGAAGCGGATGTGCGCGGCTTGAAGGTCTACCGGCTGTACAGCGAGTACAACCCGCGCTGGCGTAGCTGGGTGAGCCTCGACAACCCGCGCGTGCGAGCGCCGTTCCAAGCAGTGCTGCGCAACTTCCGACCGGAGGTGGTGCACTCGCATCTCGTGCACGCACACTTGTCGTATGCAGCCCTGACGGCGTCACGCGCCGCGGGCGCAGGTGTGGTGTTCACGGCACACGATGTCATGAGTTTTTGTCACCAGAAGCTCACTTGCTTTCATGGTGGCGAGGCCGCAGGCGGTGTGCTGCGTGACTACCAAGCGCGACCTTCCAAGTGCTTTCCGTGCCAACGACTGCGCTGGAACCCGTTCCGCAATCGAGCCATCCGGCGCGTGCTGGAGCGCGATGTGCAGCGTCTGACGGTGGTGTCGGATGAACTGGGCAAGGCTTTGGAGGCCAACCAACTGCGCGTCCACCGCACCGTGCACAATGCACTAGAGCCACGTGCGCACTTGCCGACGCCTGCTGAAGTCCACGGCTTCAAGCTTGCCCGCGGGCTAGAGGGCTGTCGCTTGATCGCGATCGGCGGTCGTCTGCACGAACAGAAGGGTGTGCTGCAGCTCTTGCGCATGCTGCGCTTGCTGGCACCGCGCTTCCCTAGCTTGCGGCTCTTGGTTATGGGCAAGCGCGAGGTGTACGACCGCGAGTTCGCCCAGCAGGCCCACAGCCTCGGGGTCGCCCATCTGGTGGTGCCGACCGGGTGGTTGGAGGGACCTGAACTGCAGCAAGCCCTCGCCGCCGTCGACGTGTTCGTGACGCCGTCCATTTGTTTTGACACCTTTGGCATGGTCAATCTGGAGGCCATGGAGCATGCCAAGCCGGTGGTGGCGACGGTCTATGGCGGCTCTCCCGAAGTCGTGCTCGACGGGGTGACCGGCTTTGTGCGCAATCCTTTCCACATCGAGGGCTTTGCCGAGGCTGTGGGGCGCCTACTCGAGGACCCTGTCCTGGCGCGCGCCATGGGGCTGGCCGGCCGCGAACGGCTACTGGAACACTTCCTTCTGCCGCGTATGGCCGCCGAATACGCGGAGGAGTACACGGCTGCCTGTACAGCCCAAGCCGCTCTCTGACCGATATCTACGGTCTAGAACTAAGCGCTCCAGTGGCTTAAAGAACTCATAAATACCTACCCGTGCGTGGTTTGTGAAAACCTCTAGGGCAGGGTAGAGTTCGATCCTAGGCCTGTTTCCGCTCCAGAACCCACATCTCGTAACGCTCCATGCGCAAGACGCTGCTCACCTACGTCAAGCCTCACGTGCAAGAGGATCCGCTCTCGATGATCCTCGGCATCACGTACCTCGGTGCGTGTATGGAGAAGGAGAAGCTCCCCGTCGAGCTGTGCGATGAGCGCATCGTCAACGACGCGTACATGCGCGAGGCGATCGAGCGCAACGACATCATCGGCTTCGACGCGTTGACCCCGAACATCCGGCGCGCCATCGCGTGGGCCAAGTACGCCAAGAGCCGCGGCAAGATCACCGTCATGGGTGGCCCGCATGCTTCCGTGGACCAGGGCATCTTCCTGGACTCCGGTCACTTTGACTTTGTGCTCAAGGGCGAGGCCGAAGAAACGTTGCCGCGCTTTGTGCGCCACGTGGACTCGGATGACTGGAAGGGCCTCGCCGAGGTGCCGGGTCTGGCAGCGATGCGCGAGAAGCAGCTGATCATCGACAACGCTGCGCCGCCTCTCATCAAGAAGCTCGACGAGCTGCCGATCCCCGCGCGGCATTTGTTGCCGATGGACAAGTACTTCAGCTTGAACCCCGAGCGCCTCGCGTACGTGTTCACCACGCGCGGCTGCCCGTTCAAGTGCATCTTCTGTCAAAAAGAATTGACGGGCCGCGGCTTCCGCGTGCGCTCGACGGAGATGATCGTCGATGAGCTCGAGCACATCGTCAAGACCTACAACCCCGGCGTGATCCTGTTCGTCGACGAGATCTTGACGCTGCGCAAGAAGCGCATCCACGAGATGTGCGACGAGATCCTGCGCCGCGGTTTGAAGTTCGAGTGGATCGCCAACACGCGCGCCGACTGTGTCGACTAT
>CAIKQM010000742.1 GCA_903829565.1 uncultured Planctomycetota bacterium | reverse complement strand
GCCCCCAGGTACGACCACGAGGGGAGAGCCCACGATTTCTTGGCGTTTGCACGGTCCACCCTGATTCCTGGGCCCGCCGTGCTGGTTCTAGCCCTCAAAGATCGTGCACAATCGTCGGGGCCAGTATCCCATGCGCGCCCCTGTCCCTCACTCCCCCGACATCGCCGTCATCGGCGGTGGCCACGCCGGCCTCGAAGCCGCCCTCGCCGCCCGCCGCCTCGGCTGCTCCGTCGCCCTCATCTCCCTCCGCCTCGACAAACTCGGCGAGATGAGCTGCAACCCCGCCATCGGCGGGCTCGGCAAGGGCCAGATCGTCTGTGAGATCGATGCGCTCGGAGGGGCCATGGGGCGCCTGGCGGATGAGACGGGGATCCAGTTCAAGATGCTCAATGGGGGCAAGGGCGCGGCGGTGAGGGGGCCGCGTTGCCAGAGTGATCGGCACAAGTACCGTGAGGCGGCGACCGAGACGGTGCGTAGCGCGGGGATCGAGTTGGTGGAAGGCGCGGCGGAGGGGTTGTTGTTGGATGGAAGCCGCGTGTTGGGGGTGCGGCTCGCGGATGGGCGTGAGGTTCGTGCCGGCGCGGTGGTGGTGACGACGGGCACCTTCTTGCGCGCGGTGATGCACACAGGTGACAGCCAAAGCTCGGGCGGGCGCATCGGCGAAGGCACGACCGCTGGCATCAGCGGGGATCTCGCTCGCCTTGGGTTGGTGCTCGGTCGTCTGAAGACGGGGACGCCGCCGCGTCTTGCGCGCAGCTCCATTCGTTGGGAGGCGCTTGAGGCCAATGGTGGTGACGCGCGCCCCACGCCGTTTTCGGCGGCCACCGATCGCGCGCGCTTCCCGCGCTTGCCGCAGGTCGACTGCCACATCACCTACACCAACGAACGCACGCACGAGCTGATTCGCGCCAACATCCATCGCGCGCCGATGTATGCAGGGCGCATCCAAGGGGTCGGTCCACGCTATTGCCCGTCGGTCGAGGACAAGGTGATGCGCTTCGCCGACAAGACGCGCCACCAGGTCTTCCTCGAGCCCGAGAGCTTGGACTGCGAGGTCATCTATGTGAACGGCGTCTCGACTTCGCTGCCCGGCGAGGTGCAAGAAGAGATGCTGCGCACCATCGCGGGCCTCGAGCAATGCCGCTTCCTGCGCCACGGCTACGCGGTGGAATACGACTTCGTGCAGCCGTTCCAGCTCGACGACACGCTGCGCGTGCGCTGCGCCGAAGGCTTGTGGCTCGCAGGCCAGATCAACGGCACTTCCGGCTACGAAGAGGCTGCAGGCCAAGGCCTCATCGCCGGTGCCAACGCCGCCTTGT
The DNA here is from genome assembly GCA_903829565.1 of uncultured Planctomycetota bacterium. Classification (GTDB taxonomy): domain Bacteria; phylum Planctomycetota; class UBA1135; order UBA1135; genus SXXH01. The sequence goes on along the minus strand of CAIKQM010000742.1, from coordinate 713 downwards.
GGGTGCAGGGCAAAGAGCGCTTTGTGCTCGGCCGCCATGAAGCCTACTTGGGCGTGATGGTGGATGACTTGATCACCTCCAATCCCACCGAGCCCTACCGCATGTTCACCTCGCGTGCGGAGCATCGCTTGCTGCTGCGTGCCGACAATGCGCAAGAACGCTTGACACGTCGGGCGCATGCACTGGGCCTTGTGCAGGCAGACGCACTGCAGCGTCTGGATGCACGCCAAACGCACAAGGAGACAGCTCTGCGCGTGCTGCGAGCGACACGCTACGAAGGCAAGTCGCTGGCGGAGTGGATGCTGCGCCCCGAGTGTGGTTGGGAGTCTCTCGCGACCCAGCACGAGGCGCTACGCGCGCTTGAACTGCCGCTCGACTTGGGCGAGGCGGTCGAGAACGACCTCAAGTACTCCGGCTACGTCGAGCGCGCGCAGAAGAATGTTGAGCGCCTTGCGCGCCAAGACGAGCTCGAGATCCCGTCCGATCTGGAGTACCGCGATTTGAAGGGCATCTCGAACGAGGCCCGCGACAAGCTGTCGCGCTTGCGCCCGCGCACGCTGGGTGCGGCGGCTCGCATCGCCGGTGTGCGCCCGCCGGATGTGGCGCTGCTCGCCATCCACATCGAACGGCGCCGGCGCGAAAGCTCCGGCGGTTTGCCGCGTATCTGATCGTCTATGCAAGCACAGCAACTACAAGCCAAAGACCCCGGCATC
>CAIKQM010000741.1 GCA_903829565.1 uncultured Planctomycetota bacterium | reverse complement strand
TTGGTGGGGTCAGTCTCATGGCCCGAAGACACGGTCTTTCTTGCCGCACAAGCAGCCCACGGTCGCCGCATCGCCGCGATCGGCGATGTGCTGCATGAGCAGAGCGCGCAACGCCTAGCCGAACTGCCGTGGCTCGAGTGTGCGCTTCACGACTTCGCCAATGACGATGTGCTTCATTGGTTGGCAGGCGATGTAGCGCGCATGGTGGACGCCACGGTGCGCTGCAACGGCGCGATTGACGAACGTCGCTTGGGCAAGAAGCACGGCACCTTTCGCGTGCCCACTCCGCGGCACGAGCTGTTCCAACGCGGCCACTACCGCTTTTCGTTCGCACGCCACGAGCGCTTCGCCACGGTGCTGACGGACTATGGCTGTCCGTACCCGTGCACCTTCTGTGTGATCGGCACACTGGGCTTCAAGACGCGCAGCGTCGAGGACGCGCTGGCCGAGATTGATCATGTGCGCTCGCTCGGCATTCGCGAGCTGTTCTTCTTGGATCAGACCTTTGGCGTCGTCAAGCAACGTGGACTCGAGCTGTGTCGCGGCTTGGAGACGCGCGGTCTGTCGTGGACGGCCTTCACGCGGCCGGATGCTGCCGATGACGAACGCCTCACCGCCATGAAGCGCGCCGGGTGCCACACGGTCATCATGGGCGTGGAAAGCGCCGATGACAGCCAGTTGGCCGAGTACCGCAAGGGCTACAAGGTGCAAGCGGTACGCGATGCCTTTGCGCGCGCGCGCCGCCATGGTTTGCGCACGGTGGGCACCTTCATCATCGGCCTGCCGGCAGAGTCGCCCGAGTCATTGCGCGCCACCTTGCGCTTGGCAACGGAGCTCGACATGGACTTCCTGTCGCTCAACATGGCGGTGCCGCGCTTTGGCACCGCCTTCCGCGCACAAGCGGTGCAGTTGGGGCTCTGTGATCCCAATGATCTGGTCATGGATCAAGGCGGAGCCGATGCGTTCCTGCCGACCACGACGCTGACACGGGCGGAGATGCTGGCGCTCAAGAAAGATCTCGTGCGCAGGTTCTACCTGCGTCCGGGGTGGTTGGCGCGCCGTGCGCTCGATGTGCGCAGTCCGCGTGAGTTCGTGCGCCAACTGCGCGAGGGCTGGGCCTTGCTGCGTCAGAACGTGTAAGCTCCCTCGCGATGAGCGCAGCCGGAGAGTCGACACAGCAAGAAGAGAACCGTGTGTGGTCCGGTCCATGGACCTCGCTCACCTTCTGGATCGTGGCACTTGTGCTGCTGCGCGGTTGGCTCGCGCTCGCGGGCGCCGAGGTGTACTTCTACGGCGAGGAACTGGCCAAGGGCACCTGCGCCAAGATGATCTTGGATCGCCCGCCGGTGCCGTACTGGACGATCACCTACGGCTATCACGAAGGCGGCGGCTTTGTGGTGTCGCACCTCAAAGCGCTGGGGTTCCTGGCCTTCGGCGAGAGCTTGTTGGTGCACAAGCTCGTGGCCTTGCTGACTGCGGCTTTGGTGTTGTGGTCGGGTTGGGCCTTGGCCAAAGAGGTCTTTAGCCGTCGCACGGCCACGCTCTTTGCGCTGCTGTATGTGCTCGCGCCGGAATCGTTCCTGCGCTTCTCGTTGCTGTCGCTCGGGACACACTTCGAAGCTGTCTTCTTTGCTTGTCACATGCTGCGCCTCACCTTGCGCTTGGCGCGCAACCAAGGCGGCAGCGCGGAAGAGTGGATGTGGCTGGGCTTGACCGCGGGCTTTGGCACGTACTTCTCGCTGCAAACACTGCCGGTCACAGCGGTGGCGTTCGTGGGCTTGTGGATCGCTCTACGCGGACGGTTGTGGTGCAAGGGCCTAGCCGCCAGCAGTGTGGCGTGGATCGCCGGCATCATGCCGCTGTTGGCCATGCTGTGGCTCGCCGGCGAGAGCGTGGTGCGCGTGCGTGGCGCCGCGTATGGCAGCGGCGCACAACAAGGCTTCTTCCAGCCGCTGCTCGATCTATTCGGGCCGCTGCAAGCCGGTGGCGCCGGTGGTTGGTCGGATTGGGTGTTGTTCGTGCTGCACGCCACCCTTTGCGTAGCAGCACCGTTCGTGTTGCGCGACAAGCGCTTCGCGCTCGGCCTTTTGTACGGCTACCTCGCGCTGTACTTCACGCTGTATGTGCTGAGCGGCCTGGCCGTCAGCATGGGCGGCATCTGGTTCGTCTGGATCCGTTTGTGCGCGCCGTGGGTCATCACCAGCATCGTCGTCGCGGCTGTGTTGGATCAGTTGTGGACTCGTCGCAAGGCGTGGGCTGCCGGTGCTCTGGCTGTGTACGCAGCCTGTGGCGCACAGGACTTGGTGCAGCTCTCCGCCACCGGAGACCCTGCGCGTATCACCGAGACAGCACAGGTGCTGGCGACCACACGCGGGGTCGACTATGTCGAGTACCTCGATCGCTTTGAGACGCACTTCGAGGTGGATGACCAAACCAAAGTGCAGTGGTCGATGTACATGCGCGACACAACGCGCGAGCTGCCTGCGGGTGTGGCGCACGCGATCTTTGAGAAGTACGAACTGCCCACCGAACAACTGCTGTCCAAAGTGCGCCAGGCCTTTGGCCCGCGCTACAAGGAAGCGCTGTTGGGCTTGGGTC
>CAIKQM010000740.1 GCA_903829565.1 uncultured Planctomycetota bacterium | reverse complement strand
TGCAGCACCGCATGCTTGTCGCTCGACGGGAAGCGCTTGGGCCTAGCGTCCGCGGATGGAACGCTGCGCGTGCTGGAGCAGCGTGTCACGAGCGAGGGCGAAGTCTGGGATCTGATTGGAACCACGCGCCTCGATCCACCCGCGCATGCTTTGGCTTTTGCCGCCAATGGTGAACGTTTGGTCGCTGCCTGCAAACGCGGTGAAGAAGGACGTGCATGGGTCATTGACGTGCAGAGCATGACGCTTGTGCCCTTGGCTGGTCATCAAGGCCGTGCCGTGCAAGCTCTCTGCGTGACGGTGGATGGCGATCGAGTTTGGACTGCTGGCGCGGACACGAGCTTGTGCTTGTCCGATGTGGCTACGGGTAGAGAGCTCTTGCGTAGTTGGTCGCCTACACGCGCCTTGGAGTTGCTGACCACGCCAGATGGACAACGCATCGTCGAGCGTGGTGCAGGCGCCTTGGTGCAAGTGCATTACGCCGGGTCACGGCCTGATGCGGTGCTCCTAGCGGGGCATCGTGGCGCTGTGCGCTTGGCTGGTTTCGCAGGTGTGGGTGCGGCACAGACCATTCACAGTGTCGATGCCACCGGCGAAGCACGGGTGTATGCCGTTGATACGCCTGCCATGTCGCCAGCGAAGCTCTTGGCAGTGCATGGTGGAGGCAGCGTGTTGCGCGCTGCAGCCCGTGATGTGGCGCGCACCGCTCTTACGACGCTGACGGCTGATGGCAAGTTGACCGTGGTCTCATTGGCAACGGGTGCTTTGGCATGGAGTCGCACCGAGTCGCTCGCTGCTGCACAGCACCTTGATCTCACGGCCCAAGGAGAGACGGTGGTGGCCGTGAATGCACAGCGGGTACAAGTGTGGAGGAGCGGTGCACCGTCTCAAACACTTGACACCATGCCAGTGCAGCGCGCGTATGTGGATGCCTCGGGTTTGCACATCTTGTGCCTAGGTCGCGACAACCGCGCCGAAGTGGTGGAGCTCGCCACAGGCCGGAAGATCGGCGCACTGGAGTGGACTGCGCGCAGCGGTGCACAGGGCGCGCACACAGCCGTGGCCGTACCCCAGGGTGGTTGGGCGCTGTACTGCGCCGATGGCAAGGTGCGCTTCCCCAACAGCATGGGTGCAGAGTGGCGCGAAGCCATCGCCGTCTTTGAAGTGGCCACTTTGCGCGTGGCCGAGCGCGGCTCACCGCTGCTGCTGGTGGGACGCTTTGGTGGTCGTGCCCTGCGCTTGCAGGATCTGACCACAGGTGGCTCCACATGGCCGCATGCGCGCCCCACAGCCTCCATTGTCGATGCGGATCTGGATGCCAGCGGCACCACAGTGGTCGCGATCGCGAACGATGGCAGCTTGACCATCAGTGATGCGCGCGACGGCACACCGTGGATGGAGCGCAACCTAAGCGGTGCTGCCGCGACTGCCTGTGCTCTTTCGGCTGATGGAGCGCGCGTGTTGGTGGGGGGGAGCGATGGCTTGGTGCGCATCTATGACAAGGATCCTTTACCAGCGGCTTTGAAGCGCCTGCCGCGCAAGCTGGAGGGCTGGGAGGTTGAGCTAGAGCAGGCATTGGCCGCGCCCTTGCGGTTCGAGCCAGGTTCTTGGCGATAATTCCGCGATTCCCTTCCACGGGCTTGGGGGCCAAGTCCTGAACCTTTGACAGACCCCATCTCGCCGGAATCGCGCCTTCGTGCGATCATCGAGACCACATCGGGCCCCGCTATGCAGCACCCTCTCTCACGCCACGCGTACGCTAGTCTCGCTTGTGCGCTCCTTGCGGCCTCCGCCGGAGCGCAAGCACCGGGTCGCTTCGTTGGTTCCATCGAGTGGCAGAGCTCCTCGACTGGCTTGCCCGATGGCACCGGTGCGGCACCTCTCACGGAAGGCGACTTGCTGGCGCCTACTTTCGTGGGCTTCGGGCCCTTGCCGCGCATGACGGTGGTGACGAACGGTGCTGCCTTGGGCTTGCCCAACTACACCACCTGCGCGGGGCATGCTGCAGGTACGCCGTGTGGTGTTGAGGTGGATGCGCACTCGCATGGCACCGACTCGTTGTTCCGTCCCACAGGCGTGCCGGGTCTGCGTCCACGCATCTACTGGTCTGTCGACGAGTATGCCCGCGGTGTGGATACAGGCTCGCCTCTGCAGAACCGCCTGCCGCTCGAGGCCACCGCCTTCGAAGCCGCCAGCGATGTCTACACCACACGCCCGTTGTTGGTAGGTCCTTTGCAGCCTGGTCCGTTCCCGTTGAGCACACTCTTGGTGCTCGACGGCAACGGCTTGCCCACAGCTGCTGGTTTGCGTGCGCGCGGTTTGGGTCTGATCGAACCGATTCAACCCGGCACACCGGCGGACTCGGGTGACAACCTCGATGCATTGAGCTTGAGTCTGCCCAACCCCAGTGGAGTGCAGTACTACTCCGTCGACGGTGCCTTGCTCGATCCGTTCACTGGCATCAACGGCAGCAACACCGCCGGCACACTCAGCACTTCGCCTGCGGCTGTGCTGCGTCGCGCACCTGGAGCAGCTGTCACTGTCTACGCCACACCAGCCCAATTGGGCCTCGATCTCGAGGGCTTTGGCACGGACGACTTGGATGCATTGGTGCTGGCAGACGACGGCGATGGCGTGTACGAGCCGAGCCTCGCGCCCAATGACTGGGTGCAAGCGGATGGCACGCAGAGCAAAGACATGCTGCTCTTTTCCGTGCGTCGTGGCTCGCGCGTCATCGGTCGCTTGGACTCACTCTTCAATCTGCCGATCGAGCCGGGTGACATCCTCACGACTCCGGTTGGCGGTCTCGGCCGTCCGGCGATCTACATCCCTGCCGAGGCCATGGGCATGCGCACACAGCGCAGTGGTGCGGTCCAAGCGGATGATGTCGATGCTCTCGCTGTCGAGAAGGAACCGTACTGGGACTGCAACCAGAATGGAGTGGAAGACTCGGTCGACATCGCCCAAGGCGCTTCGTCGGACAACAACCAGAACTCCATTCCGGATGAGTGCGAAGACGAGTATGTGAAGAGCTGCTTCTGCACCACGGGTATGGGTCCGTGTGGCAATGATGAGCCGACCACCGGGTGTCGCAACTCGACGGGTGTGGGCGC
>CAIKQM010000739.1 GCA_903829565.1 uncultured Planctomycetota bacterium | reverse complement strand
CTTCGTGAATCGCAGGTTCGTGCCGCACCAGCGCTTCTTTGGGATCAAAGTACGCATGCAGTGGCTCGTACACGACCTCGATCAACTTGAGGGCGGCGTTCGCCGTGTCCTCGTCAATCGCCGCTACGGCAGCCACGGGGTCCCCGATGAAGCGCACCTTGTCGACGGCCAAAGCGGTCTCGTCTTGAGTCCAGGGGATGACCCCGTACTTGATCGGCAGGTCCGTGCCCGTGATGACAGCATGCACGCCCTTGAGCGCCAGTGCCTTGCTGCAATCGATCGAGATGATCTTGGCGTGCGCATGCGGACTGCGCAGCGTCTTGGCATGCAGCATCCCCGGCAGAGCGATGTCGTCGGCATACACGGCCTGTCCAGTCGATTTGACAAGTCCGTCAATCTTCTTGTTGGGCTTGCCTACGACTTGGAAAGCATCGGCAGGGCCATGAGGCGTCTTGGACCACGGTGACTGCGGTCCATGCTGGTCGCGTGCAGCCATTAGCAACACCCTCCGCCGCCGCGCACATGCTCAAGCGCATGCGCCGCGCGCTGGGCGCGTGCTTCCACTTCGGCCGGATCCATGTGCTGCTCTTCCCAAGCGCGTGCAGCAGGTTCGACCCCCAAGGTGTCGGCGATGGCGCTTTCCACGGCTTCCAAGATCTGCGTGTAGCCGGTGCAACGGCACAAGTTGCCAGCCAGTGCGTGCCGGATCTCCGCGCGTGTGGGACAGGAGTTGCGCGCCAAGAGAGCCTTGGCCGACAGGATCATGCCCGGTTGGCAGAAGCCGCACTGCAACGCGCCACAACGATCAAAGGCCACCTGCACCGGATCAGCGCTGGCCTTGGCATCGCATTGCGCGTAGGCCGGGGCAAGTCCCTCAATGGTGGTGACCCGCTTGCCCTCGGCGTGCTTCGCCAGCGTCAAGCACGACAGCACCGGCTTGCCATCGACGAGCACGGTGCAGGCACCGCAGTCACCTTTGTCGCAGCCTTGCTTGCTGCCGGTGAGGCTGAGCTTGTAGCGCAGCACTTCTAACAAGGTCCAATGAGCCGGTGCGGCCGTCTCCAGGACATCACCATTCACATCGAGTTTGAGTTCGACCATGGGGGTTGGAGATTGTCACCGCCAGCCCGCCCATCGCGCAAGCAGAACGAGCTCAGGCCTTGGCAATCGCAGCAAGGAAGGCCGGACCCAGATCGCGGGCCTTGGTCTCGCCCACGCCCTTGATCTCCAGCAGCTCGTCCGCGTTGCCCGGGCGCGTGCGCGCCATCTCGCGCAACGCCGTGTCATTGAAGATCAAGTAGGGCGGCACCCCGCGCTCGCGTGCCAGCTCGCGCCGCAGCCCGCGCAACGCCTCGAACAGCTGCGCTTCGCGTCCCACCAGTTCCGGTTCGGCGATGCCATCGGCACTGCGGCGCCGCGCCCGCGTCGGGACACTTGCCGGTGCATGCAAGACCACCTCCAGGCTGCCGCGCAACACCTCGACTCCCGTGCGCGAGAGGATCAGCGTCGGATACTCACCCTCAGTCACGCGCAGGTGCCCCAACCCCACGAGCTGGTCAATCCAGTTGCGCAACTTGGGTGCGGGCTGGTCCTTCAAGAGGCCAAAGGTGGAGAGCTTGTCATGGGCATAGCGCCGTACTCGCTCGGTCGAGCTACCGCGCAGCACATCGCAGACATGGCCCGCTCCAAAGCGCTGTTCGCAACGCACCACACAGGACAAGATCTTTTGCGCGATGACCTTCGAGTCGCCTTCAACCGACAACTCGCCCAAGCACACATCGCACGCACCGCAGCCGCCACTCGGCACTGCGAAGCTTTGCCCGAAGTACTCGCACAAGGTCTTGTGCCTGCAGATGGCACCTGTCGCGTAGCGCCACATGTCGGACAAACGCTCAAGAGCATCGTCTACATCTTCCATGGCGCGCTCGACACCTGCGGCGTGAGCTTCTTTGGCCGAGGCCACGATCAAGTTCTTCCAGCCATGAAAGTCCGCGCCGCCGTAGTACAGCACGCACTCCGCCGGATCGCCGTCACGGCCTGCGCGACCGGTTTCTTGGCTGTATTGCTCGACTCCCTTGGGCAGCGAGGCGTGTACGACAAAGCGCACATCCGAGCGATCGATGCCCATGCCGAAGGCGACGGTTGCTACGACCACATCCAGCTCTTCAGCTAGGAACGAGTCCTGCACGCGTTCGCGCTCGAGAGGCTCCATGCCCGCGTGGTAGGGGGCTGCACGCACGCCTTTGCCCTTGAGCTTGGCGGCCAAATCATCGGCATCCGCGCGTCGTTGGACGTACACGATGCCGGCTCGGTCGCGATGGCGCGCCACCACCTCCATGGTTTGGGCCACAATGTCGCCGCGCGGTTTGATG
>CAIKQM010000738.1 GCA_903829565.1 uncultured Planctomycetota bacterium | reverse complement strand
AAGTTGGCGGCCAAGGGCTTCTCGACCAAGCAGTGCACGCCGCGCGACAACAGCGGCACGGCAACCGCTTCATGGGCCACCGTGGGCACCGCGATCGATACGGCTTGCACCGAACTCGGCAGATCCTCTACACGCGCGAAGGCTTGGCAGCCCAACTCGGCCGCCAAGGCTTGCGCACGCGGCAAATCAGCGTCGACCAACGCCACCAACTCCGCGCGCGGATTCTCGCGATGAATCTTGGCGTGGAACTTGCCGAGGTGTCCGGTGCCGATGACGGCCGTGCGCACACGGCTTGCTCCCAACGGCTTGCGCACCGATCCAGCGGGGACGCTCACTGTGCGGCTCCGGCGAGGATGCGCTCGTGACCGAGCTTGAGGAACTGCTCGCGCAGCGTCTCGCGGTAACGGCCCTTCGCGCCGAGCTCTGTTTGCTCGAGCTGCAAGATCAACTGCTTGACCAGTTGCGCGTCGGGGTACTCGACCTTCAGCTCCTCGAGCGCCGCGCGGCGCGTGGATTCCGAGCGCCAGATGCGGCGGTAGGCCTGGCGCAAAGCCTCGACCTCGCCTTCCGACATGCCACCGCGTTGCAAGCCGATCACATTCACACCGCGCACGCGTGAGGGATGACCTTCCAAGATCATGAACGGCGGCACGTCTTGCACCATGCGTGTCATGCCGCCGACATAGGCGAAAGAGCCGATCGTGACAAAGTGGTGCGCTGCCGCTCCGCCGGAGATGTTGGCATTGCGCCCGACGAGCACATGCCCCGCCAGCAAGGCGTTGTTGCCCATGATGATGCGGTCCGCCAGCTCGCAGTCATGCGCGACATGGCAGCACGCCATCAGCAAACAGTCGTTGCCGATGACCGTCTCGCCGCCGCCCTTGACCGTGCCACGGTTGATCGTGACGAACTCGCGGATCGTGTTGCGTGCACCGATGCGCAAGCGCGTGGGCTCGCCTTTGTATGACAGATCTTGCGGCGGACCACCGAGGTTCGCTTGGCCGGCGATCGTGTTGTCTTCACCAAGGGTCGTCACACCATCGACGACCACATGCGGTCCCAGCTTGGTGCGTGCGCCGATCGTCACATGCGGGCCGATCACGCAATACGGGCCGATTTCCACGCCCTCAGCGAGGCGTGCGCTCGGCGATACCAGTGCAGTCGGATGGATCTGGGTCGTCATGACAAGTTCTCTGGACAGCTCCTAGGCGTCGATCAAGGTGAACATCAGCACGGCTTCACACACCACACGGCCTCCTACGGTGCCCACACCGCGGACCTGTGCGACTTGGTCTTTGCTACGCAAGGTCTCCACCTCGAGGCGCAGTTGATCACCCGGGGTGACGGCGCCGCGCAGCTTGACCTTGTCGATGGCCCACAGCACCGCCAGTTTGCCCGTGTTTTCAAGGCGGCGGAGCAATAGCACGCCTGCGAGTTGCGCCATGGCTTCCAGCTGCAACACGCCCGGCATGATGGGTGCCGCGGGGAAGTGCCCTTGGAAGTAGGGCTCATTGATCGTGACGTTCTTGATGGCGACCGCGCGCTTGGCGCCCTCGACTTCGATGACTCGATCGAGCAGGAGGAACGGGTAGCGATGCGGGAGCATGCGCAGGATCTCGCGCACTTCGAGACCTGACTCGCGCTTGACCATGCCGGCGGTTTCCGCCAACTGCATGCGGTCCACCAGGCGGCGCACCAACTCAGCGTTCGTGCTGTGACCGGAGCGCGTGGCGATGACATGCGCGTGCAGGTCTGCACCCAACAAGCGCAAATCACCGAGCAAATCGAGCATTTTGTGGCGCACCGCCTCGGCCGGCATGCGCATGCGCGTCTCAGGATCGCCCAGCACCAGCGTGTTCTCGCGCGTGGCACCTTTGCCAAAGCCCGCCTTCTTGAGCATCTCGACTTCGGAGGCCAAGCAGAAGGTGCGCGCGGGAGCGATCTCTTTGCTGAAGGTCTCGGGTGACAGATCGATCTGGAAGGTGCCGCCTTCCACGCCGGGCTCGTCGAACGCCGCGGCGTACTGCACGGTCAGCGCGGGCTTGTCACTCGGCAAGGCCACAAGGGTTGCATTGCCCTCGCGCACAAACACCGGCTCTTGCAGCTTGAAGTGCTTGGCTTCCGCCGACTGGTCCACCACGCCGGCCTGCTGCACCAGACGCAGGATCTCCAGCGCGCTGCCGTCCAGCCCGGGGAACTCGGGCCCCGACATCTCGACTGTCAAGTTATCCAGACCGAGGCCCGCGCACACCGCGAGCATGTGCTCGACGGTCTCGACTTCGGCTCCATCACGCGCCAAGCGCGTGCGGCGATCCTTCTGCGAGTGGTACGCGATCGTCGCGGGGATCGGCTCCGAACCAGCAATGTCCGTGCGCAGGAACTCCACGCCGTGATCCACCGGCGCTGGCAGCATGCGCGCGCGCACGACTTCTCCCGAGTGCAGACCGGGCCCCGAGAACTCTACCGGGGTACGCAAGGTGCGTTGTTTGCGAATCATGGTGCGTCCTTCGTTAGGTGGCGCAGGTGCGCCACCTCTTGTTCCAGAGCCTTGAGCCGTGCAGAGAGTTCCGGCAAGCGCGCCACGAGCGCGGCGGAGCGCATGGTCTGCGCTTTGGGGCGCGCAGGCCAACCGGCCCAGTCTTCGCCCGCGGGCACATCGCCAAACACACCGGCTTGGCCGCCCACGCGAGCACCAGCGCCGATGGTGGCGTGACCACCTACACCTACTTGACCGGCAAGAATCGCGCGCTCACCAATCTTGGAGGAGCCTGCGATTCCCACTTGAGCTACCAACAGCGCATTGGGCCCCACCACCACGTTGTGGGCCACATGCACCAGGTTGTCGAGCTTGGCACCCTTGCAGATGCGCGTCGCGCCAAAGCGTGCGCGATCCACGGCACAGTTGGCGCCAATCTCCACATCCTCTTCCACGATCACGGTGCCGCACTGCGGGATCTTGTCCCAACCGGCGCGCGTGGGCTCCCAACCAAAGCCTTCGGCTCCCAGCACAGTGCCGGCATGCACCACCACGCGCGCTCCCAAGACCACGCGCTCGTAGATGGTGACCAGCGGTTGCACAAAGCAGTCATTGCCCACGACAGCGTGCGCACCCACGAACACCTGCGCACGCAGCACCGCACCGGCGCCGATGCGTGCCTGCGCTTCAACGACACACTGCGGGCCTACACTCGCGGTTGCGTGCACTTCTGCGGTGGGATGCACCGTTGCAGAAGCGTGCACGCCCGGCGCAGGACGGTCGAAGGTCGGCGCGAAGGCTTTGATGACCTGCGTGAAGGCGCGGTTGGGATCGGCGACACGCAACAACGCGGCGCCGCACGCACCGCGCGGCTCATCGCGCCGCACCACCACGGCAGCAGCACGCGTGGTCGCGAGCTGGGGGCGGTAGCGCTCATTGGCGAGGAAGGTCACCTCGCGCGGGCCCGCCTCGCTCAACGTCGACAATCCTTCGACCACGAGGGCACCATCACCCTCGAGCTCGGCACCGATCAGCTCGGCCAAACGCGAGAGGGGCAAACTAGTAGGGGGCAAGCTCATGCGCGGCTCCAGACTCTGGACCACATGCGTGCGACCTACTGAGCGGTCTCACGCGTCCCTTAGGTTGCCTGTTGGCCGCGGCGCCGTCAACTTGCAGGCCCGGAAGGCCGGATCAGAACGACAAGTTCAACAGCGAGAACGAGAACACCTGCTTGCGGTCCCCTTCCCCTTCGAGGATCGGGAAGCCGAAGTTCAAGCTGACGGGGAACGGTGTCACCATGCCCACGCCGAAGCCCCACGTGGCGCGCGTCTCGCTGAAGTCCATCTCGTAGGCCTTGGGATCCAAGAGGCCCCAGTCGCTGAACAGCGTCAGGCGGAAGGTCTCCACTTCCTTGTAGGTCCCGGGCTGCACCACGGAGTACAGCGGGTGACGGTACTCCAACGTCAGGTCAAAGGTCGTCTCGCCACCCAACGGGTTCTCGCCGTTGTTGGGGCCCACGCCGCGGAAGGCGAAGCCGCGCAAGATGCGTGAGCCACCCAACTGGAAGCGCTCGGTGTACGGCACTTCTTCCGTGTCGCCGTAAGGAGCCGCGAGACCGAGACCGAGCCCCAAGTGGAAGCTCGGCACGACCTCATCGTCCGAAGAACGGCGCAACTTCCAATACAGGTCGCCGTCGAAGCGCGACTTGAAGAACTCGGCGTCGCCGCCGAAGGGCCCGTACCAAGTGTTGCGCAGCACGCCCTTCACACCTTCGCGCGGATTGATCGCCACATCCAGATCGGTCCACGACACATCGAACGTCGGTCCGTACAGCTGCGTGCGTCCAATTTGCTGATAAATCGAGCTCGGCAGCGGAGTGTCCGAGGGACTGATGATGCCCGTTTGCGGCACACCGTCGAGATCATCCACATCCAAGCGCGTGGCGATCACACCAGCCGACACATCCAGCTCGCGACCAAACTCGCGGCTGAAGCGCACGCGTTGTTCAAAGCGCTCTTCGTCGTAGAACCGGAAGCCGCGCTGCCGGTGATCGAGACGCAGCTCCATGCTGGTGCGATCAAAGTGCGTGCGGAAGATGTCAGGCTCAAGGAAGCGGAACGAGTACGCGTCCAACACCGTGCCGGGCATGTACTCGATCTCGAGCACTTGGCCTGCACCGTGGAAAGCCTCCTTGTCATACAGCTCGGTGAAGGTCGAGCCGAGACTGGTCGGCAGAGCTGTCACATCAAAGTTGCGCATCGACAGCGAAATGCGGCCAAACAGGCCGTTGTTGCTATCGACGCCGCCTTGCACCTGCATGTTGACGACGCGGCCTTCTTCAACCTCGAACTCCACATCCACAAAGTTGGGATCGGGAGTGGAGCGGAAGCTGAAGGTCGGGTCGCGGTGATCTAAGGGCGCGAACTCATCGTTGAAGTAGCCGGACGAATAGAGCCGCGACAGCGTGCGCCGGATCTCCGCCAGGTCCGCCACTTCACCGGGCATCGCATCCGAGGTGCGGCGCATGACGCGATCGCGCGTGTGCGTTGCCCCTTTGAAAAGGATCTCGCGAACCCAACGCTTGCGGCCCTGGCGCAACTTGTAGACGACTTGCACGCTGGCGTTGGCCGGATCGACGACGAGGTCAGGATCGAGGAACTGGAACGAGTCATCACCCAAGGTGGGGTGCGACAAGTAGCCGCGATCACCGTAGTACTCGCGGATGGACTCCACATCGTCGACGCGCGTGGTCTTGTCCCATAAGCCGCCGAGCTT
>CAIKQM010000737.1 GCA_903829565.1 uncultured Planctomycetota bacterium | reverse complement strand
GCTGTACCTGCCGCAACGACCTGCACCACATTGGTGCGCTCGTCCTTGAGCAACCACTGCTCGACAGCAAACTCGCGCGCAGGGTACTGGCCTTCGACAAGCGCGACATAGGTCTTGTGTGTGGTGCGCTGGCGAAAGCTCTCTGACAAGCGTGCTGCAGCTTTGCTCGTGCGAGCGAAGACCACCACACCGGAAACGGGCCTGTCGAGACGATGCACGACACCCAAGTACACCGCGCCCGGCTTCTGGTAGCGCTTGGCTACCCAGTCTTTGGCGAGGTCATAGAGGCTGACGTCCAAGCTCTCGTCCGGCACCATGGGCACGCACGCGGGCTTGACCAGTGCCAGCACATGGTTGTCGTCATGCAGGATCGACAGCTCCATGCGTGTGCTCACCCTGTAGACACAGCGCTGGTCTCAAGACCGCGCATGTGCCGCGCACAGAAGCCGCACGGCAACTGACGCGCACCATCCTCCTGCGTCAGGGCCAACTCCGCGGCCTCGATACGACCCGGCCCCAACTCGGCAAACAAGTTCGCGAAGGTCAGCGGCGTACATCCAATCGCATAGGTCGACAGCACTACCAAGGAACGCTCGGCCAGCACGTCACGCACGGCGTGGACCAACTCGGCCACTTGGTCTTCAAACTGCCACGTCTCGCCCTTGGGTCCGCGTCCATAGTGCGGCGGATCCAGCAACACGACTTCATAGCGTGAACCGCGGCGGGCTTCGCGCCGCGCATAGGCCAACGCGTCCTCCAACACCACGCGCACCGCACTGTCAGGCAAACCGGACAAGGCTTGGTTCTCGCGTGTCCACGCAATGGCGGCCTTGGAGGCATCCACATGCGTCGTTTCGTAGCCATGACGCGCGGCCAACACCGTCGCCACGCCGCTGTAGCCAAACAGATTCAGCAAGCGCGGCTTGGCACCGAGACGCGGACGCAGCTCCTCGACCAACTTCCAGTTGGGAGCTTGCTCGGGAAAGATGCCAATGTGCTTGAACGGCGTGGGGCGGATGCGCACGGTCGCACCCAAGGCATCGATGGTCCACTCCGGCACACCGCGCCGCGCCTGCGGACCTTCCCAACGCCCACCACGATCGCTTTCGCGCACGAACACGAGGTCGGCACGCTGCCAAGTCTCGTCGCTCAAACTGCGCGACCACACAGCCTGTGGATCGGGCCGGCGCAAGACATAGGGCCCGCAACGCTCCAGCTTCTCGCCTGCGCCGCTATCCAACAGAGCGAAGTCCTTGAGCGGAACGGTGGGAAAGACAGCGGGGCGCATGCGGGAGCTTGGACCTAGCGTGGCGCGATCATACTCCAAGGCGTACCATTCGTCGCCGATGAGCCGAACTCTGCTGCGTGTGGGCGCACCGCCCTACCTTGTTGCGCGACCACTGATCGAGGGCTTGGACAACTCGCCGCTCGTGCAGTTGGAGCGCGACGTGCCGGCACGCCTCATCGAGAAGCTGCGCAAAGCCGAATTGGATGTGGCGCTGGTCAGCACCATCGAACTGTTTCGCCAGCAAGGCTATGGCTACCTCGCGGGCTTTGCGATCGCCGGCCACGGCGAGGTCGCCTCGGTGCGCGTCTTCTTGCGTCGCCCGGTGGAAGAGCTCACCAGTGTCGCGCTCGATCCCGCCTCGCGCGCAGCTGCGGCACTGGTGCAAACGCTGTTCTCCGGTGCACTCGGCGACAGCTTCCCGCGCCCGCGTTTGGCACCGCGTTTCATCGATGTGGACACGGGCTCTGATCCATCACGCGCCGAGGCCGATGCTTTCCTCGAGATTGGCGACGCGGCTCTGCGCCGTTCGCTCGAGACGCGCGGCGCAGAGTACTTCGATCCTTCCGGCGCGTGGGCGCGCGCGACGCAACTGCCCTTCCCCTTCGCAACCTGGATCGTGCGTCCGGGGCTTGAGCTGAGCCAAGCCGAGCTCGCCACCTTTGCTGCAGCACGCCGTGCCGGTCTCGCCAAGCTCGAGTCCTATGTCGAGGAAGGCGTGGCTCAACTCGGCCTGCCGCGCGAAGCGCTCGCCCGCTACCTGCGGCTCGAATGT
>CAIKQM010000736.1 GCA_903829565.1 uncultured Planctomycetota bacterium | reverse complement strand
GTAGTCGCCGCCATGACCCAGATGTCGACGAAGGACAGGTGGTTCGCCACGAGGAAGGTACCGTGCCCAGGCGGAGCACCGTGTACAACCAACTTGACACCGCAGAGCGCACACAAGCCCCGTCCCCAAGCACGAAAGATGGTGGCGCGCCACAGGTTGCGGGTGTGAGTGGACCATCCCGCCACCAACTGGCCGAGCAGCCAGACAAAGAACAAGCCTGCTGTCCACGCGCCTGACGCCCCGGCCCGCACCACGATGCGGTCCCAACGCCTAGGCAAACGAGGTGCTTCAGGTTTGCTCATGCGGGCTCCAGTCTCTAGCTCGCGTTCAATTGGTGCAAGCCAGCAACACCTCCGTACAGAGACTGGAGAGTCAGCCGCCTGCAGTTGCTATGCTCCCCGCCATGAAGATCAAGCTCGCTCTCGCCGCGCTCGCCGTGGCTGCTGTGTCCTTCGTGTCCGTTCAGGCCTTTGACGAGAAGCCCGCACAAGACAAGGCTCCCGTGAAGGAAGCCCCCAAGATGTCGGAAGCCGACGCTGCTGCGATCCGCGCGCAGAAGCCGACCTATCCGCTCGACACCTGCCTCGTCTCGGGCGAGAAGCTCGGTTCGATGGGCAAGCCGCTCGACATGGTGGTCGAGGGCAAGTTGATGCGCATCTGCTGCAAGAGCTGCGCACGCGCCATCGAGAAGGACAAGGCCGGCATGGTCAAGAAGGTGGACGACGCAGTGGTCGCGGCTCAAAAGGCCAGCTATCCGCTCGACACCTGTGCATTGTCCGGTGAGAAGCTCGGCGACAAGGCGAAGGACGCCGTTGTCGGTACGCGCTTGGTGCGCGTGTGCTGTGGTCGCTGCGCCGAGAAGGTGCAAGCCGATCCGAAGGCTGCGATGGACAAGATCAATGCGGCCTACATCGAAGCCCAGAAGAAGACCTACAAGGCCAAGTGCCCGGTGTCCGGTGAAGCCATCGGCGAAGGCGCCAAGGATGTGCTCTACGGCACGACGCTCGTGCGCTTGTGCTGCAAGAGCTGCGAAAAGGGCTTCAATGCCGACCCGGAAGCCATGGTGAAGAAGGTTCAGGCCGAGAACGCGGCCAAGTGAACGCAACCTAGCAACCTAGGTATGTCAACGCGCGGGTGGTGATCTCACGATCGCCGCCCGCGCGTCATTTGGTGCTGACCTATGACTGACTACTTAGGGTAAGTGACTACTTAGCCTGTCTGACTTGCTTGACAGCCTTCGTCTTGGCCTTGGCTGGCTTGGCCTTTGTCAAGCAGCGCTCGATCTGAGCCTCATGCACCATGTCATGCGCCGCCGCGAGGTGGACCAACGTAGACAACGACTCTTCACCACGCTCGGTATGCAGCCCCACGCGCGACCAGGCCTCTTGCGGCAGAGCTTCCAGCAGCGCGACATGCAGCGCACGCAACGACTTCCATGCAGCCAAGAGCTCTTCTACAGCTGTGCCCGCATGCGGCAGCTTGGCAGCGAAGGCATTCTCATCCCAGCCGATGATCGCCGGGCGATCCATAGCGATGATGAAGCGCAGGCGCGCACCGAACATCACCTCGGCATCACACAGGTGGGCCACCACCGCCTGTGCTGACCATTGATCCGCGGCAGGCGCACGCTGCAGCTTCTTCTTGGAAGCACCCTTCACGAGCTTCTTCACGCGCTTCGGGGCTTTGGCCAGGCACGCAAGCGGTTCGCGATCCGCCAACACAGCGCGATAACGCTCAGGCAACACGGGAGCAGGAAGGGTGAGTTGGGGACGCTTCATGTCCCCTAGCCTACTAGGCCCCTCCCAACCCGCAACTAGGGCGGTCAAGCGCGCTGGACGGGCACACCGGCCCAGCGCACGCCGGCAGCCAAACGTTCGCCCTTCAACACCACACCATGCGGCGCCACCTGCGCGCCTGCGCCGATGTCAGCACCATAGAACAGCACTGCGTGGTGACCGACCGTCGCACCCTTGCGGATGCGGACACGGTCGATCTTCAACACGCGATCCTCGAAGGTGTGCGCTTGGAAGTTGCCGACCACCGTGCTGTCGTCCTCAAAGGTGAGCATGTCGGGGTCGACCACTTGCGCGAAGCCCCCACCCAACAGCACGCGCTTGCCGATGCGCATGCCGAACCCGCGCAGCACGGCGTTGAGGAGCAGAGTGCCCTCGAGCTCGGCCAAGAAGCCGCGCGCGATCATCCCCCACGCGACATAGAGGAAATCCCAGCGACTGCACCAACACGACCACAGCGGATGCTTGCCAGGTCGCACTCGTCCAAGCAACGACCACTTGAGCAGCAACAGAAACGCCACCGCCAGCGCACCTGTGGCCACGGTGGCGGCCATGACGGTGTACCACTCGTGACCTGCGAGCGCGGTCCACACCATCGCCAACGCAGCGACCGGCAAAGGCAACGCG
>CAIKQM010000735.1 GCA_903829565.1 uncultured Planctomycetota bacterium | reverse complement strand
GATGACCGCAGTGCCACCGCCGCCTGTGCCCAGCACGCCATTGCGCACGAACACAATCGCTTGGCCGTCATGCTCGGGAATCTCGGCCAGCATGCGCTTTACCTTGCTGTGATCCACACCCACATGGCCGGCAAAGGTGCCCGTGGTGTGCGCGCCCAGAGGTGTGTCGTAATCGCGTCCGAAGCCGTCGACGCCGTTCTGCGCCGAAACCAAGATGGCGCGGCGCAGGTTCAAGTAGTTCGCGTACTCGCGCATGACTTCGTCACGCAGCAGCACCGTGGCCGCATCGCTGGCGAGATTGTCAAAGTCCTTCAGGCTCTCGAACTCCCAGCCATCGCCCATCCACACGATGTCAAGCCGATTGGACGACGGTCCGGTTTGCTTGACCCAATCCCACCCCAGAAAGGCACTCGGTTGCGCGCGTCGCTCGCCCAAGGCTCCTTCGGGAGTGCCCGGGTACTTGCGCGCGAGCTTTTGGTAGGTCGCGCGCGCCTCCGCATAGCGCTTGCTGCGCGCATCGCGCTCGGCCGATTCGATCAACTTGCCGGCTTCCTCGTCCGCAGACGAGGTGCACAGCAGGAGCCACATCCAGGCCCACATGGCTCAGCCTTTCGCCAGCAAATCAGGCAGCTTGAAGACCGTGGTCTCTTGCTCGCCTTGCATCTCTTGCACGCGCTCGACGCCCAGTTCTTTCAAACGCTCGAGCACTTCTTGCACCAAGCGTTCGGGCGCACTCGCCCCGGCGGTCACGCCGATGCTGGTCGCACCGACTAGCCATTCGGGACGGATCTCGAAGGCATCATCGATCAAGTAGCTGCGCACACCCGAGCGCACGCCGAGTTCCGCCAAGCGGTTGGAGTTGCTGCTGTTCTTGGAGCCGATGACAAACAGCGCATCAATGCGCTCATCCACGAGCTGCTTGACCGCATTCTGGCGGTTCTGGGTCGCATAGCAGATGTCGCGCAGTTCTGGCCCTTGGATGTGCGGGAAGCGCCGCACCAAGGCATCGATCACTTCGCGCGTGTCATCAATTGAAAGCGTCGTTTGCGTGACATACGCCAGCTTGTCCGGATTGTCCACGACCAGCGCATTCACTTCGGCAACGGTCGACAGCACATGCACTTTGCCGTCAATGCGCCCGCGCGTGCCCTCGACCTCGGGGTGTCCCGGATGCCCGACAAGAATGAGCTCCGAGCCTTTGCCCACATAGTTCTGGGCTTGCAAGTGCACCTTGGTCACCAGCGGACAGGTGGCATCGATGATGCGCAGGCGGCGCTCTTTGGCCGCGGCAACCACGGCATCAGCGACACCGTGCGCCGAGAAGATCGTGACCGAGCCGGCAGGCACTTCCTCGAGGTCGTCGACAAACTTGACACCGCGCGCCGAGAGATCTTGCACGACGCGGCGGTTGTGCACGATCTCGTGCAGCACATACACCGGCGCCCCGTGGATCTCGAGTGCCTTCTCCACGATCTCGATGGCACGGTCCACGCCGGCACAGAAGCCGCGCGGATTCGCTAGGCGTACATCCATTAGTGCGCACCTTCCTTGGCGTGGTTGCGATTCCAGGTCGGAACCTCGACCACCAGATCACATGTGCCGCGCGCCACGGCTTGGCACGCGAGGCGCGAACGCGGCGTGACACCCGGCGCGGTGTCGAGCATGTCTTCCTCTTGCTCGTCGGCCGGCACCATGGACTCGAAGCCGCTCTTGACGATCACATGACATGTCGAGCAGGCAGCCACGCCACCGCAGGCATGATCAATGTCCACAGCATGCCCCATCGCGATCTCCAAGATCGAACCGGGCTTGCCATGACGGTCATAGGGGACCTTGGCCGGATCCACATGGACGGTGGTGTTGGCCGGCAGGTAAGTGATCGAGTACGGCTGTTGCGGGGCGCTCATGGCTGGGGATGCTCCGCGATAGTGTAGTCAACGATAGCGGTCGTCGCTGCCTCGCGGTTCGTCGCGGTAGCCGCGATCGTCCCGATAGCCGCGCTCATCGCGGTAACTTCGGTCGTCCCTGTAGCCGCGGTCGGGACCGCGGTCAGGTCCACGCCGCGTCGGTCCCGGCATGCCCACTTCGTCGATGCGGAAGGTCGCGTCGCGCTCGATGAAGCGCCAGCGCTTGTAGTCGGTGTCGCCGACGATCGTGATGGCGCGGCCTTGGCGACCTGCGCGTCCGGTACGGCCAATGCGGTGCGTGTAGTCGGTGATGTCCTGAGGCGCGGAGTAGTTGACGACCAGCGTCACATGCTTCACATCCAGACCGCGTGAGGCCACATCCGTGGCGACAAGGGCCTTGACCTCGCCCGTGCGGAAAGCACTCATGACCCGGAAGCGCGCTGCTTGGTCGTAGCCGCCATGGAGGGCCTTGATCGAGAAGGGCATGCGCTCCAAGCGCCGCATCAAACGATCCACCTCGGTGCGACGGTCACAGAAGACCAGCATCACATCTTCGGGTTCGCTTTGCTCGATGATGCGGATCAGCGCCATGGCGCGGTCGTCATCGTGCACACGCATGAAGGACTGGTGGATGGTGTCCGCCGTCTTCACGCCCATGGAGGTCGCCACCTCGATGGGATTCTGCGTGTGGGCGCGCGCGAGGCGCAGCAATTCCGGCGGGAACGTGGCCGAGAACAGCAGTGTTTGGCGTTCGTCCGGAAGCGTCGAGAAGATCTGCTTCACATCGTCGAGGAAGCCAATCTCCAGCATCTCGTCGGCCTCGTCCAGGACGGCAAACTCCGTCCACGGGAACGACAAGAATTTTTGACGCTGCAGGTCCATGACGCGGCCAGGGGTGCCGACGACGACTTGGGCACCGGCCTTGAGGGCGCGCACTTGCGGTTCGAGCGGTTCACCGCCCACGACCAGTGCGAGCTTGATGCCGCGCGCGTCGCCCAGTTGCTTGAGCACGTTGTAGACCTGTTCCGCCAGCTCGCGCGTCGGTGTCAGGACCAGCCCAAGCACCGAGGAGCGCGACGGGTCGATCTTGGCCATCATGGGCGCGCCGAAGGCGAGCGTCTTGCCCGTGCCGGTCTCGGCCTTGGCAATCACATCGCGTCCATTCAGAACCGGCTGGATCGCCAGACGCTGGATCGGCGTGGGGACTACGATCCCCATGTCCGCGATGGCGTTTTGGATGTCGTCACCTAAGGTGAACTCGCGGAACGAGCGCACATCAGGCACCTCCATCGTAGGTTGGAGGGGCGCCACATCGGGCGCAGGCTTGGAGGCGGAGGAGGGTCGCGGGCCATTGCCACCACGGCTACGGCCCGGCTTACGGAAGTTCGAGGTCACTGGTTCTGTCAAGTCCGCGCGTCACGCGCAGCGAGTGTTAGAGTTTGCTAGTCAATAGGATAAGCCGAGAACCGTCCGCACGGAAGGAACTTCTAGTCCAAGCCTGTTGGCGGGGCCTGCAAGTGCCTTTTCAGGCGAGAACGGCGTGGGTTTGGGCTTCCTGTCAAGTTCAGTAGACACGCGCTAGTATCGGCCGCATGCGCATCGCCACCTGGAATGTGAACTCGGTTCGTGCCCGTTTGCCGCGCGTCATCGAGTGGTTGGAACGCACGCGGCCGGATGTGGTTTGCCTGCAAGAGATCAAGTGTTTGGACGATCAGTTCCCGTGGGAGCCCTTGCAGGACGCGGGCTACAACTGCGTCGTGCACGGCCAGAAGACCTACAACGGCGTGGCGATCTTGGCCCGCCGGCGCATCGAGGATGTGGTGCGGGGCATGGATGGCGACGAGGTCGCCGTGGATGACGGCAGCGCCACCGAAGCGCGCGTCATCAGCGCCACCATCGACGATGTGTGCGTGGTGAATGCCTACGTCATCAATGGCATGGAGGTCGGGCACCCGCGCTACCACGACAAGCTGGCTTTCTTGGCGCGCATGAAGGAGTTCGTTGCCAGCCGTTTTGACATGGGCGAGAAGGTGCTCGTTGTCGGTGACTTCAACGTGACCTTCGATGACCTCGATGTGCACGACCCCGAGTTGTGGCGCGAGAAGATCTTGTGCAGCACCCCCGAGCGCGCAG
>CAIKQM010000734.1 GCA_903829565.1 uncultured Planctomycetota bacterium | reverse complement strand
GCAATGGCGGCAGCGTGTCCGCGCGCTTGCATTGCCTCGATGCCGCGACGGGAGCCACGCTATGGACGAGCGTTGACGCGCAGAACGGCGGCGCCTACGACGGCGTCGTGTTCGCCCCGAATGGCGACCCGATCGTCTCGACCTACTCGCGCATCTGGCGCTTCGACCACGCGACTGGGCAGACCATGTGGACAAGCCCGCGCGTGGGATCGGTCAGCGGCCATTGCGGCGGCGCCTTGCTTGGCGACGCGTTCTACACCGCCGAAGTCGTGCCCGGCGGCCATGCCATCCGGCGCTGGGACGCCAACACGGGCGTGCAGATCTACACCGGGCCGACGATGAACGGCTTCCTGCACCAGACGACGCCCATGGTGGGTCTCGACGGCACCGTCTACCTGCCGCGCGTGCAGAACAACGCGGCCGTCGACTTCATGTTCGCGTTCCGCGACACGGGCTCTGGCCTCGTGCCGATTTGGAACCGTCCGGCGGGCTACTGCTACGCCAGCGAGTTCGCCGTGGCACCCGACAACAGCGTGTACATGTTGAACCAGGCCAGCCAGATCGAGCGCGTCGATGGCGCCACCGGAGCGTTGCTCCACACGAGCAACACCTTGGTGGCCGACACGTGGGAGCCGCGTCTCGGCGTCGATGCCATGGGCAAGGTGTTCGTGTCGAACGGCGGCTTTCCGAACGGGCGCTTCTGGAGCTTCAATGCCGACTTGACGGAGCGGTGGAGCGTTGCGGTCCCGAACATCAACATCGGCGCGCCCGCGATCGCCACCGACGGCACGTTGATCGTGGCGGGTGTTGACGCCAATGTGCTCGCCTACCGCACGACGCCCTCGTTCCAAGCGTCGTTCTGCTTTGGTGATGGCAGCGGCGCAGCGTGCCCGTGCGGCAACTACGGCGCGCAAGGCCGCGGCTGTGCCAGCTCGGTCAACGCCGCCGGTGCGCTGCTGCAAGGACAGGGCGCCGCGCGCTTGTCGAACGACACCTTCGCGCTGCGCGGCACGGGGATGCCGAACGCGCCCGTCTTGTACTTCCAAGGCACTGCGCAAGTGCAGGCCGCCTTCGGCGACGGCCTGCGTTGCGTTGCCGGCACCGTCGTGCGCCTCGGCACGCAGGCCAACATTGCGGGGGCTTCGCTCTACCCCTCCACCGGCGACTTGGCGATCTCCGTGCGCGGCGGCGTGACGCAGGCTGGACAAGTGCGCCACTACCAAGCGTGGTACCGCAACTCGGCCGCATTCTGCACCGCGAGCGCGTTTAACCTCACGAACGGCGTCACGGCAACTTGGCAGCCGTAATGCCGGAGCCGTCGACCATTGGGCCCGCCTAGGAGCTCATCGCCTTGATCCACGCGAGTGGGCGTAAAGGTCTGAGGCAAGGCGGTAGCTACGATGCATGCCCCACAGATCTCGAATCGAGGGGCACGGAAGCATGCGCGTACACATCTGGTTGGCAGCGGCGTTAGCCATCATCGGGACTGTCTCGCTGGCACTGGCCTTTGAGGGCGCGAGTCAAGAGACCACGGCGCAAGACCCCGTGCGCGCGGTGGACGGCGAATGGATCTACGTCGAGGACCGCACCGCGGGTCGCACGCTCGAACAGCTCAGCGCGCCGATGGCCTCGAAGTTCTCGCTGCGCGTAGAAGACGGCGCGATCGTGCTGAACGGGCATGGCTCGGGGCACAAGGATGTGCGCGTTGCGCTCGACGGTTCCGTCACCGAGCGTCCGGACGAGGGCAAGATCGCGCGCTATCGCGGCGACTGGAAGGACGGCGCGTTCGAGTACGAAGTGTCGTTCGAGCGGCCGAAGGGCGAGACAGGCTCAGGCATCCAGCTGATCCGCAGATCGTTCCGCCCGACGACCGAGGGCCTCGTGGTCACCGTCGCGGTGGACCCGCCTGCGGGCTCGGCCTCGATCGGCCTATACCGACATGCAGAGGACATCCCGCTGCCTACGCCGGCGAAGGCCGTGATCGGCGACCTCGCGTGGCTCGCCGGCGATTGGATCGGGACGCGCAGCTCGGGCTCGACGATCGAAGAGCGCTGGAGTCCGCCGCGCGGCGGTGCTTTGTTGGCCGTGTCGCGCACAGTGAACACCAGCGGCAAGATGGTCGCGTTCGAGTACCTGCGCATCGTCGAGCGCGACGGCGGCTTGGTGTACATCGCTCAACCCGGCGGCAAGACCGCGACCGAGTTCGTGCTCACCGAGCAAACCGCGTCGCGCGCCGTGTTCGACAACCCGCGCCACGACTACCCCAAGCGCATCGTGTATGAGCTGTCCGCCGAAGGCGTGCTGACAGCCACAACCGGCTACATGAAGAGCGGCACGCCGCGACGGTTCGAGTTCACGCGCGAAGCGAAGTAGTTCAAGGCGCGTCACTCGACGCGCAGCCCGCCTCGCGCTCGCAGCGTCAGTAGCCTCACGGCATGCCGACTATCTCGTTCGCTCCGCTCACCGTGATCGATCGCTAGGCCGCCCTTGTGCACGCAGCGTCCGCGCTCGTCGCGCTCGACCTAGGCCAGGCTCCTGCGGCGCGTCATCGCCGTGGACATACTCACGTGTCCGCAGTGCGGCGGCCCCCGCCACTTGTTCGCACAGCTTACGGACCCCATCGTCGTGCGAAAACTCCTCGCGCACCTCGGCCACTCGGCCGAGCCCCGACGCCCGCCCGCTCGAGCGAACAGCTCGACCTTGCCTGAGCCGCAGCCCATCAACCCGCTGAGCACGCTACTCGCCCGCTTTCCGCGACAGCGAGAAGGCTCGGTCGTATCAAAAATACCCGCACGATTGCGGCGGCGAATACCCTTCTCGCGGTCGACGACGCCTGCTCCCGGCGGAAGTCATCCGCTTGGAGTTCCTTTCCGCAAGCT
>CAIKQM010000733.1 GCA_903829565.1 uncultured Planctomycetota bacterium | reverse complement strand
GGCTCGTGTGCCTTCTTGTGGAACACACCGAGGTCGAGTGCCATGACGGCCAGCACAACGACGGCAAACAGGCCCCAAATCAACACGTTCTCGCCGAGCATCGAATCCATGTGTGCAGTTCCTTGAGGCGACTCTTAGCCGTAGATCAACAGGCGAATGCCGGGAGGCAGACGCTTGGTCAGGCCAGCCAACACATGGCCGCGCAACAGATGCCAGATCGAGTTGCGCTGCGAGACACCGATCATGATCGCATTCACGCCCAGCGTTTCAGCCGCGCGCGCGATGCCTTCGACAGCGTTGTAGGAGACGGTCCACACCGGGACGACCATGAAGTCCTTGTCGGCCGCAGCAGCAGCTGCGGCGGCGGCCTTCAAGGCCTGCACACCTTCGGGCTTGGGTTGGAACTCATCTCCACCGCCAACGAAGAGGCCCGTGCGCTCTTCTACATAGAGCACATACAGCGCCTTGCCGCCGAAGCCCTTCTCGCGGTTGATGGCCTCACCGATCAGTTCCGCATTGGCGCCGCGCACGGCCACCATCGTGGAGCCGGGGTAGAGAGAGACCAGCGATTCCGCTTGCGAGAGGCTCAAGATGTCTGACTTCTCATCGGCCTCGATGACCTCTTCCACATCGTGAATGCGCTCCGGCATCGCACGCCGCACGAAGGGCAAAGCGTAGAAGAGATCGGAGAACCACTTGCGGCGCGTGCCGACGGCGGCCACGACGCCGACCAACACGAGGGCGACGCCCAACAAGGTGGCCAGACCCTCGACCTTCATCGTCACGAGCCACGCGATGAGGACCAGCACGGAAGTGAACACGCCCGACCAGAAGAGCCAGTCGCGACGACCATCACGCCAGCGCAGCACATCGAGACCGGCCGAACTCAGCAGGAACGCGCCCAGCAAGCCAAACGCGTACAAGCCACCGAGGAGCAGCATGTTGCCTTCCGCCAGCAACACCACCGCGATCGGGATCAAGGTCGACAGCAAGATGCCGACCGTCGGCGTGCCGAACCAACGATTGCGCGCGGCGACGGCTGTGGGCATGAATCCTTGTTCGGCGAGGGCGATGAAGACGTGATAGGAGCCGATGATGGCTGTGTTCGCTGCAAAGAGCAGCAAGCTGGACGCGGTCAGCACGACCGAGAGCTTGAGCCAGCCGCCGCCGAACTGTCCGCCCAGCTCGGAGACGAAGCGCTCGGAGTTGAGGTCCTTGACCTCATTCGGCACCAGCGAAATGGCCAACAGCGTCAGCACCGGTGAGGTGGCGATCATCGTCACGATGACG
This sequence comes from uncultured Planctomycetota bacterium, assembly GCA_903829565.1. Taxonomy (GTDB): domain Bacteria; phylum Planctomycetota; class UBA1135; order UBA1135; genus SXXH01. Next base: position 3,093 of record CAIKQM010000733.1, on the reverse strand, counting down.
AGGCGCATGCCCTTCTTCGCGCTGAGCTTGATGGGCAGCTTCATCGCCGGGCTGAGCTGGCTGATGCTCTCAAGACCCGAGAACGCGAGCCAAGCGCCGGAGAAACCCACCAGGAAGGTCGAGAGATCCAGATCCTTCGCGAGGGCGAGGTTCTGTTGCAGAGCTGGCAAGTGGAAGTCCGGGGCGCTGAACAGCGTCACCACCACGACGATCAGATTGACCACGATGGCGGCGGCGGCCATGACCAAAGACAGCGCCGCGCTCTCGCGAATGCCGATGAAGTTGACCACGGCCAACAACAGCAACGCTGCCACCGACCACAGCACGATGTTGTGCTCGACCGCGGGCACGATCGTCCCGAGGTAGTGCATGCCTGACACCGACGAAATCGCCGACGTCATGAAGTAGCCGACAAGGATGAGGACGCCGCCGAGGGCGCCGATCATCGGAGTGAAGGCCTCTCCGGCGATGTTGACGACACCGCCGCCATCGGGCTTGCGCCAACAGATTTCGACGTACTTGGCCGCGAGCAGCACGAAGCCAAGCAAGCCGATCCAGACGAAGATCGGCGCTACATTGCCGACGCGCTCATACAGAATGCCCGGCACGTAGTAGACGCTCGTGCCGATGTCGCAGAACACCACCGCCCACACGAGCAGCGGGGTGAGCTGCCTGAGGTGGTTGTCCCCCCCAGCTTGGGAGGAACTCATGTTTCAGACTCCTGAGCGGCGCCCGCGAGGCGCGCGCCCGACTTTGGTCGGCAGGGCATTTCGGGGAAAACGATAGCACCTGCGCGGCTCTTCTAGATATATCACAACATCATGAATATACAACATAGCTATTCCTGATGCTTCCAAGGCACTCACCACTACGGATCCGGTCAGGATTCGGCAAAGTTGGGGTTGTCCACTGGACAACCAGCCAGTGACACCACACCGCATGAAGCTCGCCCTACGCCTGCTGTCCATCCTCCCCATCCTCTGTGCGTGCGCCACGGCTTTGCCGCAGGCGCCGGCTTTGCCGCAAGCCCCGCGCAGCATCGACTTCGGCGACATTGGTCGCTGGAAGAGCACGCCACCGGCGCCCTTCTTCCCGCAGACCACCTATGACGCCAAGGTACCCACGGTCGAGCAGTTGTTGGGACGGCCCGCGGGGGCGTTCACGGCGCACCACCACGAGATCCTCGCGGGGCTGCGCAAGCTGGAGGCCACCAGCAAGCGCCTGACGGTGGAGACCATCGGGCGCACACATGAGGGACGCGAGCTCGTGGTGGCGGTCATCGCCTCCGAGGCCAACCGCGCCAAGTTGCCGGCGATTCGTGCGGCGATCCAGCGGATCTCGGATCCGCGTGGCCTCTCGACCGAAGAAGGCGAACGCCTCGTCAAGGAGACTCCGGCCATCGCTTGGTTGGCGTACTCGATTCACGGCGACGAGATGTCCGGCACCGATGCCAGCTTGGCAGTGGCCTATCACTATGCGGCCGGGACATCCGCTGATGTGACGGAAGTGCTGGACCAAGTGGTGATCGTGCTCGATCCCTGCATGAACCCGGATGGTCGCGAGCGCATCCTGTCGATGCTCGAACAAAGCGCGGGTTACACCACCAATGTGGATCGCGATGGCATGCATCGCGGGCGCTGGCCGTACGGGCGCGGCAATCACTACCTGTACGACATGAACCGCGACTGGTCCTTCGGCACGCAACCGGAGACGCGTGCGCGCTGGGCGGCTTTCCGCGCGTGGATGCCGCAGCTGCTGGTGGATGCCCACGAAATGGGCGCGATGGACACCTTCTTGGTGTACCCGGCAACGGATCCGTTCACGCCGACTTTCCCCGCGTACACGAAACGTTGGTGGCAAGAGTACACAGCCGATCTGTCCAAAGAATTTGACGCGCATGGCTGGAGCTACTACACGCGCGAGTGGGCTGACTCGTGGTACCCGGGCTACTCCGACGCGTGGGCGACCTTCCAAGGTGCGTGCGGCATCCTGTATGAACAGGCGCGCTTTGTAGGCACGGCAATCCGGCGCTTGTCAGGAGAAGTTGTCACGTACCGCGAAGGCGTGCACCGCCAAGCGCTCGGATCAGTAGCCAACACGGCCACGCTGGCCAAGAACCGCGAGCTCGCGCTGCGCGAGTACTTGGCCTCCAAGCGCCAAGCCATCGACCCCGCAACACCGGGCAACGAGCGCATGTATGTGCTCGCCACCGGCCGTCACCCCGAGCGCGAGCAGCGCATGGTCGAGCTGCTGGTGCGCCAAGGCATCGAAGTGACGCGCGCCACGAAGGCCTTCCAAGTCAGCGACGCGCGTGGCCCCTTGCACACGCCGGCAACGGCGCGCGAATTCCCTGCTGGCACGCTGGTCGTGAGCACGCGCCAGCCACTGTCCGCGTATGTGAAGGCCTTGCTCGACTTCGATCCGCGCTACGACCAAGGTTCGCTCGCGCGTGAGCGCAAGGAGCTGGAAACCAAGGGCGTGCCCAAGTCCTACGATGTCACCGCGTGGACGCCCACCTTGGGTTGGGACCTCGATGCGTACTGGTGTGAGCATGTGGAGGTCGCTGGCAGCACCATCGACTCGCTCGCACCGGCAGGCACGCAGCGTGTTGTGGACGCTCCCGATGCGCCCGCTCCGATCTACGGCTGGATCGTCGATGGACTGGACGACAGCGCCGTGCGTTTCGCGGCGCAAGCCATGGAACTGGGCTTGAATGTGCACCTGTGCAACGAGCCGTTCCGCAGCGCGGGTCGCTCGTTCGCGCGTTGGAGTTTGCTGGTCCGCCGCCACGAGAATGGCGCGGACGCGGGCGCGCGTGTAGCGGAGGCGGCTACGCGCGCGAACGCGGTGGCGTATGCGACTTCGGGCGCGCGCAGCCCCGACGAAGGCCCCGACCTCGGTGGTCGCCACTTTGAACTGCTGGCGCATGCACGCATCGCCGTGCTGTCCAACACGCCGGTCGACAATGACTCGTTCGGACATGTGTGGCACGCGCTCGATGTCGAGTTGGGCGTGCCTGTGACCCTGGCCGATGCACAGAGCTTCCGCTCGCTCGACCTGCGGCGCTATGAGGTCTTGGTGCTGGCCGATGGT
>CAIKQM010000732.1 GCA_903829565.1 uncultured Planctomycetota bacterium | reverse complement strand
CCCGCCATGCAAAGCTACAAGATCGAGTACGACTACGAAGCTGCGCGTCGCGACCACTGGGCTTTCCAACCGCTACAGAGCACCGAACCCCCGCAAGCCAAGGAGTCCAAGTGGTCACAACATCCCATCGACCGCTTCCTGTACGCGGCGATGGAGGCCAAAGGCGTGCGGCCGGTGCAGGACGCCGACAAGCGCACGTGGCTGCGGCGTGTGACGCTGGATTTGACGGGCTTGCCGCCGAACCCCGAGGACTACGCGGCCTTTGAAGCGGATCGTTCGTCGCAAGCGTACGAGACCGTGGTCGACCGACTCTTGGCGTCTCCCGCGTATGGCGAACGCTTTGGCCGGCATTGGTTGGATGTGGCGCGCTACGCCGAAAGCTCTGGCAAGGAATCGAATGTCGCGTACCCGCATGCGTGGCGCTATCGCGATTGGGTCGTGCAAGCGTTCCAAGAAGACAAGCCCTACAACGAGTTCCTGACCGAGCAGTTGGCGGGTGACTTGTTGCCCGCGACGGATTCCACCGTACAAGCGCTCAATGTGATTGCGACGGGTTACTTGGCGTTGGGACCGAAGAGCCACAACGCGCGTGATCGGCAGCAGTTCCAGTTGGATGTGGCCGATGAACAAATCGACACCATCTCGCAGGGCATGCTGGGCCTGACCATCTCGTGCGCGCGGTGTCACGATCACAAGTTCGATCCCATCCCGATCGAGGATTACTACGCGCTAGCCGGCATCTTGCTCAGCACCGACACGCGCTACGGCACGCCGCGCGCGCAAGGCAACAACCACCCGGGCGAGCTGGTGGCGTTGCCGAAGGACGCGCAAGTCCCGAACGGACCGACAATGACTCCTTTGGTGCAAGCAGCCTTGGAGCGCGTGCGCACCACGGTCGAGCGGCAAGCCGAGCGCGCTGCAGAAGAGAACATGAAGGCGCGCACGGGCGTGGATGCCCAGGCCGAACCCGTCAACCGCGTGCGCCAACGCGCGCTCGAGCAGCAGACCGCCGTGCTGAACGAGTTGTTCAGCCGTTTTGACGATCAAGGGCGTGCCAATGAGAAGAACCGCACGGCTATGGGTGCGGTTGAGGGTCGAGCGCGCGACATTGCTGTGCTGCAACGTGGCGAGTTAGACAAGCCGGGCGCGGTTGTCGAACGCGGCTTTTTGACGGTGTTGCAGCCCTACGGCGACCCCGCCATCACCAAGGGCAGCGGACGCCAAGAGCTGGCGCAGTGGATCACCAGCGAATCGAATCCCTTGACCGCGCGTGTGTGGGTGAATCGCGTGTGGTCGCACCTCTTTGGTGATGGCTTGGTGTCGACGGTAGACAACTTTGGCCTATCGGGACAGAAGCCCGATCACCCGGAGTTGTTGGATTACCTGGCGCGCACCTTCATGGCGGATGGCTGGTCCACGAAAGCGCTGGTGCGTCGCATTGTCTTGACACGTGCCTATCGTTTGGCCTCCAGCGACGATCCGCGAAGCCTGGCGGTGGACCCCGAAGTGGTCACGCTGTGGCGCTATCCCGAACGGCGCCTGGAGGCCGAGGCGATCCGTGACTCGATGCTCTATGCAGCGGGTTTGTTGGAGACCACGCCACCCACAGGCTCGAACAGTGCGTTCTTGGAAGGTGTGTTGCGCAACGAACAAGTGACAGCGTTGGTGCAGGATCGCCGCCCGGTGCGTTCGATGTACCTGCCCATGTTGCGCGACCAGCTGCCCGAAGCACTGGCTG
>CAIKQM010000731.1 GCA_903829565.1 uncultured Planctomycetota bacterium | reverse complement strand
TGCAGAATGCAGCGGCGTTGCGGTACCACACTTGGTAGTTGCGCACGTCACCGGCAAGCAAAGCCGCGCGCACGGAGATCGTCTGATCACCGGCGACCGGGTAGGACGACGCGCCCGCCACGTTGGTCTTGGTGCCGAGACGGATCACCGAACCACCGGCGCAGCGCAAGCCGTCACCGAAGGCCGAAGCGATCTGGGTCGTGCCTTGGAAGTACAGCGCGTTGCTGTTCGGCATACCCGAGGCCTGCAGCGCGAAGGAGTCGTTGGCGATCGAAGCCGAACCGGTGGCCGTCAGGTTGGCACCGTTGGCGTTGACGCTACTGGCGCAACCGTTACCGGCCGCACCGTTGTTCGCGCAGGGGCAAGCAGCGCCCGTGCCATCACCGAAGCAGAAGGCCGTGAAGGCCGGGGCCGGGTCGGCCACGGTGAACTGCACGAACACCACTTCGAACGGCGTGCTGACAGCACCGAGCACGGTCACCGGCACGGGCGTACCCGTCGAGTCGGCGATCGTCACGTCAAAGTCCGTACCCGCGGCAGCGTTCGTCGACGAGCTGCAAGCGATCAGGTTCGGGAAGTCGAGCACGTTGCCGGTGCGGTAGTCATCCGAACCAGGCGAATTGTCATTGGTGCCAACGTTCCAACGACCGATGGCGAGGTAGTACGTACCCGCCGTCAAGGTGCGGCGCAGCTGCGACTGCAGAGCTGTGCCGAGACCGCCTTCCGCCACCGACTCGTCGTCGTTGCTGGCGTCGTCAATGACCGTCAGCGCGCTGTTGAACAAGTGGATGTCGGTGTCGATCGTCGTCTGACCAACCGTGCTCAAAGTGATCTGTCCCGCGAGGAAGGTGCCCGGCACCACAACCGGCGACACACTCGTCGTCGACAGGGTCGCGCTGTAGCCCACCGTGGTGGTGGCGGTACCCGTAACGCGGTAGTAGAGCTCTTCGCCACGACCAAAGCCGTACCAGCTGTTCGTACGGGCGGGCACGGTGGTTGTGGAGGAAGTCTGGTAGGCGGCGTCGGTCGTGCCGATGACACCCGGAATACCCACACCAGCGGAGGTTTGGGTCAAGCCGCGGATCGAACCGGAGTGGCCTACGGTGCCCGTTGTGGTGATCGCCAGCGTGTGGCGGTAGATACCGGCCGGCAGTGCGCCGGTCTTGACGTGGAACGTGTCGGCCGAAGCCGCGCCCGCCACCGTCGTCGAGGCGCCCGTGGTGGTACCCGCAAGAATGTCACCCGCGACCATCGTGATGATGCCGTTGGTGGTGGCTTGCGCCTTGGTTTCGTTCGGCTCGATTTCGTTGGTCGTCGTTTGCGCGACGGAGGTCGCGGCCAAGCAGAAAGCAGCCGCGAAGGAGAGAGAGAACTTCATGGACTTGATCCTGTCAGAGTGTTCGAGATTGGATGGTCGGACGAGCAGCGGGCCCGTCTTTCTTAAGTATCCCGCCCGGTTTTTGTTCGGGGAAGGTCAGAAAACAAAAAAAGAGCAACCGTCCCAAGGTTGGACGGTTGCCTTGTAGGTCTCTGCCGTGCCCCGTCTTTGAGGGGCTATCAGGTCACTCCTCGCGGCGCTGCAACACGAGGTAAATCAAGGTCATGATGGAAGTTAGGGCGCCCGCCACATAGGTCATGGCCGCTGCTCCGAGCACCTTGCTCACGCCTACCGCCTCTTCTTGGGTCGTCACGATGCCCGTCTGCGCCAGCACCGCCTTGGCACGATTGGAGGCGTCAAACTCGACCGGCAAGGTGACTAACTGGAACACCACCGTGGCGGCGAACAGCAGGATGCCGATGTCCACCAACATGGGGTTGGAGAAAATCTGGCCGCCGATGAACACCCAAATCCAGGCCTGCGAGCCAAACATGGTCACCGGCACCATCTTGGAGCGGAAGCCCAACCAAGCGTAGGCCTTGGCGTGTTGGATGGCGTGTCCCGCCTCGTGCGCCGCCACAGCGATGGAGGCGACGGAGCGCCCGTCGTACACATCGGGGCTCAGGCGCAGGGTCTTGCTGGTCGGATCGTAATGGTCCGACAAGAAGCCTTCGTGGCGCTCGATCGACACATCGGTGGCGCCGCCCGCATGGGCGACGCGCCGAGCGGCTTCAGCCCCGGTCATGCCGGTGCGCACACCGACTTCCGAGAACTTGTTGAAGGTGGACTTCACGCGGAAGCTGGCCCAAAGAGCCAGCAGCATGAACGGTCCTACGAGGAGCCAGTACACAGGGTCGAAAGTGATGAAGGCGAGCATGGTGTGTGCGGTTGGTGTGCGTCAGAGTCTGCGTCTCCGACGGCGCGGCAGTCTATAGTCCACATCGGCCCCTACGCCCAAGTGCGGAGCACAAAAATCAACTCTCACGAGAGATTTGCAGCTACGCTACTCTGCGCTGGGAAGCTTACGACCCTTCCCACCCACGACCACGATGACCAACGAAGGCCCCAAGCCGAACTGTGAGCTACTGAAGATTGGCGATTTTGCACGCATCGCCGACACGAATCTGCGCACCCTGCGCTACTACGAGGAGCTCGGCCTGATCGAGCCGGCCACGCGGTCTCAGGGCGGGTTTCGGTACTACCGCTCGACCGATGTGAACCGCGTGCAGATGATTCGCGACCTCCAGCTCTTGGGATTGCCGCTGGAGCGCATCCGCGACTTGCTGGTATTGCGCAGCAAGGAGAACGATCGCGAGAGTTTCTTCGGCCAAGTGGCCACCGCCCTGCGCGAGCACGATCGCTTGTTGCAGCAAAAGGTGCGCGAAATCGATGAGCAACGCGCCAAGGTTTCGCAAGCTTTGGAGAAGTTGACGGATTGCCGCACCTGTGCGCACATGCCGACGGCGAGCAACAACCACTGCGACCCGTGCCACACCACCGGACAGCCGCTGCCCGAGCAGTTGTCGGCCCTCTACTGAGTTGTGCTGTACCTCGATCACAACGCCACAACGCCTCCGAGCGC
>CAIKQM010000730.1 GCA_903829565.1 uncultured Planctomycetota bacterium | reverse complement strand
CGCAAGCCCTCACGCGCATCAAAGACCACGCGAGGCGAAGGGTCGCGCAACACAGCGTGAGCCAAGAGCGCAATGTGCTCCGTTTCACCGCGTTCCGCCATCAGCTCAACCGCTTTCCTGCGCACCAACTCATGGCTGTCGCGCACCGCCAGTTCCAAAGCCCCTGCGAACGCATCGCTGCGCGTGCGCGCAAGCCCCGCTAGAGCCTGCAAGCGCACACTCGCCGCAGGATCACGCGTCAACACCTGACGCAACTCATCGAGCGTGATGTCCTGCTGCTGCACACGCATCCACACAGCCAGCTCGCGCGCGCTGGCACTGGCCGAGGTGTTCATGGAGATGGTGCGCAATGCATCCAAGGACATGCGCTCGGCAGACCAAGCGTCTACAGGCGTACTGCGCCCAGACGCGAAGCCATAGGTTCCATCGCCCAAACACTGCGATTCCAAGTAGACACTGCGCTTGTGCCAACGGCCCAACCATTCGCCTTGGCCGACTTGCCCCAAGTGCTCCTCACCCAGTGTGTCCTGCAACACATTGACGGAGTTGGCCACTACCACGCGCGTCGCCCCGCCAGCCAGCCAAGCAGTGGCGATGTCATTGGGCTCAGCGAAGGCACCGTTGAAGCATTGATCCAGCAGCGCGACCTTGGCCTGTGGCTTCCACGTAGCGATCTCGCCCACATCCACTTCGAAGGCCGCCGCATGCGCTTCATCAAGCCGTTGCTGTTCCGGATCGAGCGCGCGCGCCAACCACTCGAGCGGTACTTGCTCTTCACGCGCGAGACGCGCTTGAGCCGCATCGAGTGCTTCGTTGCGGGCCACTGCTTGACGCACACGCCCGCGCAAAACGCGTTGGATTGCTTCGCGCTTGGCCGACACTGTCGTGTGTTCGGGCTCACCCAGCAACAACTGCGCGGACACATCTCCATGTGCATGCACGATCACCAGATCGAGCAGAGGATCCTGCAGTTCACGCACAAAGCGCGGCAGTTGATCGCGACTGCCTAGGTGATGGAACGCACGCCAGGCAGCAGCTCCTTTCGCGGGTCCGAACAGCTGGGGGAAGCCCTCGCGCCACAAGACGGTGCGACCGGCCCATGCATCGAGCGACTCGGACACATAGCCGTGTCCTTCAAAGCTCGCCACGCGATCCAACAACTCTGCGCCCTGTTCCACGGCAGAGCCGCGTTCCAACTCGGCCGCCCGCGCCAGCAAGTACTCACCGAGTTGGTTCGCCGCCGCAGGTCCTTCGAAGCCCACGCGCGAGATCCACAACTCACGGCGCAACTGCTGGGGCGAAGTAGGTGCCAACTCGAAGTAGTGACGCACGCCATCCGCAGGCTCACGCGGCAGCGAGGTCCACACCAAGTCAAAGTCAGCGTAGTACGCATCGCTCGGCACAGACGACTCTGTGCGCGGGTAGCGATCTTCATCCATCTTGAAAGCCGAGGTCAGGTGCTGGGCACCGCGCAACATCGGCACGGGTACTTCGCCGCACAAGACGGCTCCTTCGATGCGGGCACTGCTGGACAAGCGCTGCAACTCAGCGCGCAAGACTTCCGCAGAAGCGTCCTGCAGCAACACCAAAGTGACACCCACTCCGCGTGCAGCTTGGGCCGCACGCCAGCGCTCCCAGCTAGGTTGAATCACAGCCCACGTGCGCGCGTCCACCACCGCTGCGATGGAACATGCCAACGGTCGCTCAGGCGGCACTACTTGCAGATCGGCGGCGGTCAGCGCCGCGAGTAGGCTGGGTACAAGCCACATGGCCGCCATCTTCGCGCTCCGACCTCACATTTCCAGCGAGAATCGTGACTCGGAGGTAGGCTATCAAGGTTAGCTAACGCCCCGCTCCACCCTCCGCTGGGACCTCTAAGGGAACCTCCATGCTCGACAACCTGCTGCTCTGCGCTCTGGTCCAACTGCCCGTTCAATATGTGACCGATGCCACCACCGACACCGTGGTGCGCTTGAGCGATCTCAACGCGGATGATGACTACAACGATGCGGGCGAGGTGACCCAAGTCTATGTCGACACTGTGGGCGCGTTTGCGTTGGGCAACAACATCGGCCTGCGCTCCAGCGTCGATGGTTCGGTGTATGTGACCGATTCCAGCGAAGACTGCGTGTTCCTCTTCCGCGATCACAACAACGACGGCGATGCCAATGACCCCGATGAGCATGTGCGCTGGCTGGACGGCCGCGCCGGTGGCAACGCTTCCGGCATCTTGATGCCCGCAGCCAACGGCTTGGTGCAAGGTGCGGATGGTGTGATGTGGGTTGCGAGTGCGAACTCGGGCACCACTGGCGTTGATGCGATCCTGCGCCTTAGCGATGCGAATGGCGATGGCGATGCCAATGATCTGGGAGAAGCCGTGGAATGGTGGTCGCGCCCCGGCAGCCCCACCGGCGACTCGGTGCCGCAAGCTGTGCAGCTCGGACTCGATGGAGCGATCTACCTGCTCGATGCGCCTTCGAGTGCCGGCTTCTCCAAGGGCGTATACCGCATCGCGGACACCAACTTGGATGGTGATGGCAATGACGCCGGCGAGACAGCTCCGTACTTCATCCCGCCCTTCACGGTAGCGCCGTTCTTCTG
>CAIKQM010000729.1 GCA_903829565.1 uncultured Planctomycetota bacterium | reverse complement strand
GATCAAACGCTCACGCTGGAGCAGCACGCCGAAGAGTGGAAGCAAGTCTTCCAGAAGATCCAAGGCTATGTGGATGTGGTTGCGTTCCAAGATGGCAATGTCGAGTTCCGCGACTTGCCGCGCTTCTTGGCCATCAACTCACAGCTGGCCAAGGACCATGGCGTGCAGAGCTGGTCGAACATCGAGACCTTCGACCGCGATGTGCACATCAAGTTCCCGCCCATCGCGTGGCCCAAACTCCGGCACAAGATCCAGTGCGCACTCGATGCCAAGGTCGACAAGCTCATCACCTTCGAGTACTCGCACTTCTTGTCGCCGAACTCCATGTTCCCCAGCGCCCACACGCTCCACACACGCTGGCGTGAGTGGATGGCTCGCACCCGCTAACCGACTGCAGCTCTGACATGCCCCAGTTTGACGCCAATCTCCGTACCCGCATCGATGGACGCCGTGCCCGTTTGGAAGACGAGCTGACAGGTTCCGTCATTCCGTTCTGGATGAAGAATGCCCCCGACCGCGAGCATGGCGGTTGGTTCAATTGCCTCGATCGTGATGGTGCGGTGTGGGACACGCGCAAGCACATCTGGCTGCAGGGGCGGGCGGTATGGATGCTGTCCAAGCTCTATGCCGATCTGGAAGCTCGTCCGGAATTCTTGACACAAGCCAAGAGCGGGGCGCACTTCCTGCGCGACAAGTGCAAGCGCAAAGACCGCCGTGTGTGGTTCGCCGTGGCTCGCGACGGCAAGCCGGTCCAGCTGCAGCGCAAGATCTTCAGCGAGTGCTTCTATGTGATGGCCATGGCCCAGTACGCGCGCGTATCCGGCGAGGCGTGGGCTGCGCGCGAAGCGAAAGAAGTCTTCGGTTGGATCATGGAAGCCATCGCGGATCCGCGTTTGACGGGACGCGTGCGCGAAGAAGGGGAAGTGCCCTCCCAAGGACTCGCCGTGCCGATGATCGTGTTGAACCTGATCCAGGAGCTCGACGGCGGCTTCCAAGGCGAGCATGCTGCCCAAGCGCGCGAGTGCGCCGCCGCAGCCCGGCGCTTCGTGCGCCGTGAACGCAAGGTCGTGTTGGAGACCATCGCTGCGGATGGCTCCGACCTCGACACGCCCGAAGGGCGCCTGTTGAACCCCGGTCACGCCATCGAGATGGGCTGGTTCTTGCTCGATTACGCGCGTGCGGTGGGCGATGCGGCCGCTGCGCAAGACGCACTCGATGCGATCGAGTGGTCGCTGGATCGCGGCTGGGATCCGGTACACGGCGGCTTGTACTACTTCCTCGACGAGCAGGGCTACTCGCCTGTGCAGCTCGAATGGTCGATGAAGTTGTGGTGGCCGCACTGCGAAGCTTTGGTGGCCTGCGCCAAGGCCTACGAATACACGCGCGATCGCGCATGGTTCGAGCGCTGGGTGCGCGTTTCTGACTGGACCTTTGGTCGCTTTCCGGACTCAGCGCATGGCGAGTGGTTCGGATACCTTGATCGCCAAGGCGCCGTGTCGCAGCGCTTCAAGGGCGGGCCTTACAAGGGCTTCTTCCATGTGCCGCGTGCGCTGCTCTACACAGCGCAAGCACTGAAGTCTGCGCTGGATCCCAAACCGGTCACGGCGCCCAAGTCACACTGAGGCCGTTGCTCAGGATGAAGGTCGACGCCGTACAGAACACGCCGGAGTTGCGGTACCAGATCTGGTAGTTGCGCGTGGCGCCCGCCGGCACCACGCCGCGCACTGACACGCTGGGATCGCCTGCTGCGGGCCATTGCGACCCGCCTGCGGTGTTGAACTTGGTGCCCAAACGCACGACGGAGCCTGCGACACAGCGCAGACCGTCACCGAACACCACTCCATCGCCGAGCGCGTCGACCGCAGAGCCTTGGAAGTAGAGCGCTGCTGAGTTCGGCATGCCTGTGCCAACCAACGTCACGCTGTCGGCGGTCACTTGGGCCACACCCGTGGCCCGCAAACTGGCGCCCACGCCCAGCGAGTTGCGGCAACCCGTGCGCACGCCGGCGGCCACAGAGTTGCTGCACGGACAGGTCGCGCCCGTCCCATCACCAAAACAGTACGGCGTGCCCGCACCGCATTCGCCTGCATACAAACACAGCGCCCACTCGGGGTGATCCACGAAGGGGTTGCGATTGCCCTGGTATTGGTACACCACATCGTTGTGGTTGCGCTCAAAGGCGTCGACCGGGTCTTGGATGTGCCATTCCAACAGCACCGACAGAAGCCCCATGTAAGCGACGCTGGCGTTCCCGCCGGTGGTGGCGATGAGGGCTGCGTTGTCTGTCAGTCGCAGATCAGGTTCGGCCGAGCCTGTGCCGCCGTGTGAGCCGCCTTCATAGCGCAAGTCCGCATAAAACATGGCGCGGGCCACATCCCCGCGTCGGCCAATCCACGTCTCCCATGTGCCTGTAGAGCCGGCGCCGGAAGCCCAGTTGGAGTTGCCGATGTACGCGCCGGAGCCGCCACCTTGGCTGTTGTTGAGGCTTGTCGTGTATTCTTGACAGCTGGCCGAGCAGGTGCGGTACGGCATGTTGCCGCGCGCCGAGTTGTACTCAATGCGGCACAGCCACAGCATGTGGCAATCGGTGTACGGATAGTTGTCCGCATCATCCTGCGGGAACCCGTAGCTGTTGGGCCACGTGTGCTCGCGGTCGTAGTTCGCGTTGCCGCCACCTGCTTTGGCGAAGACCGAGTTGCTGTACACATCTAGGATGCGGTTGCTGTTGCTCGGATCCTGGCAGGCTAGCTCGAGCACATTCCAAGTATCCGTGGCTGTCGCCGTGTAGGGGATCTTGGTGTGATCGTCGATGACCGCGTGCAGCGAGCTGCGCAAAGTGGTCGTGCTGCTGGTGTTGACCGTGTTGTAGTAGCCAGCTGGGCCTTGGGCCCAAGCGGTACCTACTGCGCTGCCTGCGATCAGGGTCCAGAGAGCTGCTGTAGAAGAGATGCGCATGTCGTTGGGGGGGGCTGGAGCTGCGAGGCGCTACCAGAACCCTATCCCCAACGACGCATCTGTGGCGGCAAAGGTGCCCTATTTTGCGAGCATTTCGCGGGTAGCGAGCAAAACCGCGCGCCCTGGCGTGCCGGCCGGGGCTTTGGCAGCAGCCCGCACCTGCACCGACACGCCAGCGTTGGCCGGCACTTGCAGGCGAGTGACACGGGCGAGGCCTTCGTGCACGCGCACTCGTTGCGAGCCGCTCACCCCGGCAAGGGTCCAAGAGACCTCCACTTGCTGGGCCGCGTTGGTCTTCGCTGGGCCTAACCCGCCCAGGTCGATCCACAGGTCCCACTGTCCAGTTTGCTGGACAGTCAGTTCGGCGCGACCCTCGCCATCCACCAGCGCTTCGATGGGTGCCGGACGCGGCTTCGCCACGCGCCACGGTGCAAGGGCCTCGGTGCGATACGGACCTGCATGCAGAGCCTTCAACAAAGCATCGTCTCGCTCGCGCAGTCCTTCCAAGAAGAAGTGCACCTCGCCCGCGCAACCGGCATCACGGTTGGCCTGAACCGCGCCCAGGAGGTACTCGCTAGAGATCACATACGAGCCCGACTTGACCAAGACTCCCGGGGCAAGCAACGGGCCATCGCGGCGCTGCAACGCGCTCGTTTGCTCACGCAGCGTGCGCACATAGGCAGGCAAGTCGTAGCGATACACCTGCGGGTGCAGCGCATCGACCAACCCACGCTCGGCCCAGGCTTGTGCATCTTGCAGGTACTCGTTCAATCCCCACGGATAGCACGAGGGCGAACTCGACAGCTGCAGCCCGCCAAAGCCACGCACCGTGGTCTGCAACTGCGCGAGCCAATCGCTCAAGCGATCCGCACGCCATGCAACCCACGCTTCGTCTTTGGGTTCAGGCTTCTTGGTGCTGCCCGAATGCTGGGCCCACGCCTTCAGCGTGGCTGCATCGTAGCCACCCGTGCTCGGCAAGGCTGGCAAGCGATCATCACCTTGCAGTCCGTCGATGTCGTAGGTCCGAGCCAGCTCGACCACCATGTCCGTCACGAAGGACTGCACCTCGGGATCGAAGGCATTCGCCCACGTGAAGTCGTTCTTCTCGACACGCTTGCCATCCGGTCCCACCGCAGCCCACTTGGGGTTGCGCTTCAACAGAGTCGTGGGCTTCTTGGCATGCTCGGCAGCGAAGCCGTACTCCAGCCACGCAACGACTTCGATGCCGCGGCGATGCGCTTCGTAGATCACTTGCTCCAGCGGATCGCGGTCTCCGTAGCGCGGGTCGATGGCGGAGCCCACGACCTCTTTGGCGACCGCACTGGGATAGCAGGTCAGCCCCTTGCTCCACATCACGGGGTAGACGGTGTTGATGCCGTGTGCACGCAGCACTTCCATCGTCTGCGCGATCTCGGCGCGCGACTCCAGCACTGTGCTACCGGTGTTGGCGATCCAGACGCCGCGCAGCTCTTGGGCCTCCACTTGAGCTGCGAGGGCGCTGATTCCCAGAAGAAAGCTCGTTAGGATCGTGCGCACGATGGATCGCGTAGATGTGCTGGTGGTGGGAGGCGGGTGTTCCGGTGCGGCAGCTGCTTGGCAGGCTGCGCGTGCAGGAGCTTCGGTGCTGGTGCTCGAAGAGAGCCCGTGGCTCGGCGGCATGGTCACTGCTGCCGGCGTGGCTGCATTGGACGGCAATGAAGGCGCTTTGGGAAGTGGCTTTTTTCGCCGGTTCCGCTCGGCCATCGAAGCGCACTACGGTGGTGCAGACAAGGTGCGTACAGGTTGGGTATCCAACACGTGCTTTGAGCCTGCGGTAGGCGCGCGGATCCTGGCGCGCTTTGTGGCCGAGACAGGAGCGCGGGTGCTGCACGGTGCGCGCTTTCGTGAAGCCATCGTGGAAGGCACGCGCATCATCGGTGCGCGCTACGAGCACGCTGGCCAAGTGCACGAGGTGCGCGCGCATGTGGTCATCGAGGCCACGGAGTACGGTGATGTACTTTTGACAGGTGGTGTGCCGCATCGCTTTGGTCGTGAGGCGCAGTCTGATACGCGTGAGCCGCATGCTCCGTTGGTGGCTGACCTCGAAGTGCAAGACCCGACATGGGTGGCCATTCTGAGGCCGGAAGCCAAGGGCCACGCGCGTGCAATCGAACCGATCCCCGAGCACGATCCGCGCGAGTTCGACGGTGCGACCTCCATCCTCTGCTCGAATCCGGACCCGGCCTATTGGAACCATGGCTTGCACGATTGGAACTCGTTCATCACCTACGGTGCGCTGGCGACGAGTGATGGAGGCACCGGCAAGTTCATGTTGAACTGGCCTTTCCATTCGAACGACTTCCCGATCGACCTGGCGATGTACGAGCCGGGCCCGGGGCGCGCGGAAGTCTTCCGCCGCGCCAAGCGCCGCACGCTGGCCTTCGTGCGCTACATGCAGCGCGAACTGGGGCATCCTGAGTGGGGTATTTGGAACGAGTTCGGTACCACGGACGGCTTGCCCTTCATGCCCTATGTGCGCGAATCGCGGCGTGTGGTGGCCGTGGAAACAGTAGGTGAGTGCGAGGTCGTCCCGTTGCCGGGCAAGGTGCGTCCGCGCTTGTCGCCCACTGCCATCGCTGTAGGGGACTACTTCCTCGACCACCACCATGCCAAGGCACACCTGCCGCCCGACCGGCGTTTGGTGGAAGACTATCCCAAGAACGCGCCGTTCCAGATTCCGTACGGCGCGCTGGTGTCACGCACGCATGACGGTCTGGTGTGTGCCGAGAAGACGATCGGCTCGACGCACATCGCCAATGGTTGCACGCGTTTGCAGCCGGTTGTCATGCAAATCGGACAAGCGGCCGGCATGGCGGCCG
>CAIKQM010000728.1 GCA_903829565.1 uncultured Planctomycetota bacterium | reverse complement strand
GAGATTTTTCTGCGCGAGCTGATTTCCAACGCCTCGGACGCCATTGACAAGCGCCGTCATGAGGCCTTGACGAACCCCGCCTTGGGCTGGGGTGAGGCGGATGGCGGACGGATTGAGTTGCGGCCGGATCAGACCGCGCGCACCTTGACGGTTGCGGATGACGGCATTGGCATGAGCCGCGAGGACTTGGTGTCGAGTCTCGGCACGATCGCGCGTTCGGGTACCAAGGCCTTCCTGCAGCGCCTCGCGGATGCAGGCTCGAACAAGCCCGAGCTGATCGGCCAGTTCGGTGTCGGTTTCTATTCGAGCTTCATCGTGGCCGACAAGGTCGTGGTCGAGACGCGCAAGGCCGGCGAGGAGCAAGGCTGGCGCTGGAGCTCGGACGGCAAGAGTGGCTACACGATCGAGCCCATCGAGCGCGCGCAGATTGGCACTGAGGTGTGCTTGCATTTGCGCGAGTACAAGGGCGGCGAGGACGAAGATGATGCCGCGGACTTCTTGCGCGAGTTCGAGTTGCGCGACACGGTGCGTCGTTGGTCGGACTTTGTCGCGCACCCGATCATGATGGAAGTCGAGCAGCGCACCGACGATGAGGACGACAAGGAAGTCGTCAAGCGCGAGTGGAGTGTGCTGAACTCACGTCGGCCGTTGTGGTCGCGTTCCAAAGACGAGATCAAGAAGGAAGAGTACGACGAGTTCTACCGGCGCTTGGCGCATGACTGGACTCCGCCGCTAGAGACGGTGCACTTCCGCGCCGAAGGCAACTTGGAGTACACGGCACTGTTGTTCGTGCCCGACCGCCGTCCCACCGACTTGTACGACGGCTCGCAAGGCCGCTCCAAGATCGCTCTTTATGTGCGGCGTGTGCTGATCATGCAAGAGAGCGAGGACTTGCTGCCCTCGTGGTTGCGTTTTGTGCGCGGTGTCGTGGATTCCAGCGATTTGCCGCTGAATGTGTCGCGCGAAGTGCTGCAGAGCGATGCCAAGGTGCGTGCCATTGGCAAGCGCTTGGTGAAGCGCGTGCTGGAAGCCTTGGAAGGCGTGAAGACCAGTGACCGGACGCGCTACGAGCGCTTCTGGAAGAACTTTGGCGTGTGCCTCAAGGAAGGCATCTGGTACGGCGCGGACGACGAGGGTCGTATCGCCAAGCTGTGTTTGTGGGAGTCGACGCAAGGGCAAGACTTGGTGACTCTCGATGAGTACGTGCAGCGCATGAAGGAGGGCCAAGAGGGGATCTGGTACCTCACCGGCAACGATCGTTTGGCGTTGTCCAATTCGCCGCACTTGGAAGGGCCGCTGAAGCGCGGCGAAGAAGTGCTGTTCCTTGTCGATCCCATTGATGAATGGGTGGTGCAGCGCTTGACCGAGTGGAGTGGCAAGAAGCTGCTCGCCCTTGATCGTCGCCAAGAGAGTGACGAGGCCAGCGACAAAGAGACGCGTGAGGCTCTGGATCGCGAGCACCGCGAGGCGCTGAGTGCCATCGAGGAACGCCTGACCAAGCATGTCAAACAAGTGCGTTGCACCACGCGCTTGGTGGAGTCGCCGGCGGTGTTGGTGTCCGAGGAGTCCACGGTGTCACCGCACATGCAACGCATCTTGCGTGCGGCAAACCAAGAGGTGCCGAACGAGAAGCGCGTGCTGGAGCTGAATGCGGCGCATCCCTTGGTGCAACGCTTGTTCCAAGCCACGAATGACCCGGCCAAACGCGAGCAAGCGGGCGAGCTGGCCGAGGTGCTGCATGGGCAGGCTGTGCTGGCAGAAGGCGGGTCGTTAGAGGACCCGGGCCGGTTTGCCAAGCTGCTGGCGCGCCTGTTGTCTTAGGTCGTTGGCGGTGCTAAATGGGATTTCCTAGGTCTAGCAGCTGAACAGCGGCCGATACCCCTTGTGCGCCGGGTCTACGAGAGACGGCATCTCTCGGGCAGCCCCGGCGCAAAGGGCACATCATGGAACTTAGGGCTGGAGGCCGCCGGGCAGGGGGCCTCCGCACCACAACCCGTAGTTCTGGGCGTCAAGCTGGCTTTACCATGCTGGAATTGGCGGTGGCGATCACCGTCTTCGTGCTGGGAGCGCTGGCCTACGCGCAGACGATGATCTCGCTGGAGCGCGCGCAAGTGCGCACCCGTGAGGCTGGTCGCGCGACGCAAGCTGCGCGTGCCGTGCTGGAGCGCATCCACGCTGAGGCCTTTCCGGAAGCATTCCGTCGCTACAACGGCGAGGTTGCGGATGATCCGGGTGGTGCGGGGACAGCGCCAGGTAACCACTTTGCTGTCGACGGACTCTCGGCGCGTCCTGGCGATGTGGACGGTCTGGCGGGTGAGGTGATCTTTCCCACGCCGCCGAACCAGCCCGGCCGTCTGTCGGAGGCTGTGGTGGACCCAGACTTGGGCATGCCCCGCGACTTGAATGGCGATGGTGGCGTGAATGCGGCGGAAAACTACGCCACGGACTACCGCATCCTACCTGTGCGGGTGCGCATTGCGTGGACCGGCGTTGCGGGACCCGGGCTCGTCGAGATCAACACCATGTTGGGGAACTGGTGATGGTACGCGCTCGTCGTCAAGCGGGCTTTACGCTCGTCGAGTTGATGCTCGTCATGGGGGTGCTTGGGCTCGTGTTTGGGGCAATGGGCACCTTTCAAGCCCGCAGCCAACAAGCAGCGGATGCCGGCATGGCGCGTGCGGAAACAGAGGCGCGCGCACGGCGTGTGTTGGCCCGCGTCGTCGATGAGTTGTCGGGAGTGGCTCAGTCGCGTCTCGTGCCGGACCCCACAGGTCTCTTTGGTTGCTCGGATGTGCGCTTTCAGCGTCCGACCGGTGTGGCCGACGGCAGCGTGACATGGAGCGTGCAGGCCCGCTTGCAGTTGGTGGCGGATCCCGA
The DNA here is from genome assembly GCA_903829565.1 of uncultured Planctomycetota bacterium. GTDB lineage: Bacteria > Planctomycetota > UBA1135 > UBA1135 > SXXH01. Next base: position 1,776 of record CAIKQM010000728.1, on the reverse strand, counting down.
GCGTCCTGATGTGCGCACCTTGGTGTACGTGCCCAACACGAGTGGCAGCAAGGTCATCGTCCTCTGCAAAGGAGTGACGCCGCTCGGTCTGGGTGAGCAGTCCAACGGAGTCGATGACGATGGCGATGGTCAAGTGGATGAGGCCGGCTTCAGCATTCAACGCGTAGGTGATTTGCTCACGATCCAGCTCACGCTCGATCTGCCGGACAAGGCGCTCGGAGCCGTGGCTATTGAACAAACGACCGCAACGGTCCTGAAGAACTGAGGAAGACACCATGCACTCTCTACAACCGACTCTGCGTTCGCAAGTGCTGCGTCAGACGGATCCTCGCCGCCGAGGCGGTGTGCTGGTGGTGATGACCGTATGTGTGGCGGGTATGGCTGCTCTTGCGGGAGCCATGATGACCATGGCGGTGCGGTACTCGGGCGAACAGGTGAGTTCGAAGGCTTCCACCCAAGCCGAGTATCTGTGTCAAGCGGGCTTGTCACAGGCTATGTACCAAATGCAGCTCGGACAGCCGGGTGCAGTAGGAACCCCGAGCGCGCCCGCGGCCTGGGGTGGCGGAGAGCTGTATGTAGAGTCGATGGCTGTGGCCTCGGATTTGGTGCAGTTGCGTGCGACCGGACTTGGTGATCGCAGCGGAGCGCGACAAGAGCTGGTCGTGCGCGCAGTCCCCAACACCATGTGGCGCTTTGGCGCCTTTGGTAAAGAGTTCTTGCACCTAGACTCAAATGCGCGCGTGGACAGCTACGACTCGCGCCTAGGTACGTACGGTTCGCAGGCGGTGAATGGCAGCGGCTCGTTCCAGTACGCGCGCACCAACGGTGATGTGGGCTCGAATGGTGATGTCAGCCTCGACCAGAATGCCAAAGTCTGGGGAGATGCGGTGGCCGGCTTGCTCCACACGACCACGGTGCTTGGCAATGCGATCGTGAGTGGCTCCACGGCCACCGCCACCGCTGATGTGGAGTTCCCGGCGGTGACTGTGCCGACCTACACGAACTACGGCAGCTTGACCGTCTCGTCGAGCTTGAACATGAGCAGCAGCAATCGCGCCTACTCGACACTGCGTGTGGGCTCGAACAAGACCCTGACCATCGAAGGGCCAGCCAACATTGTGGCCTCGAGCCTCATCCTGAACTCAGGCGCCAGCATCCGCATCGACGACGAGGATGGCCCGGTGGTGTTCTATGTGCTGGACAACTTCATCATGAACTCGAACTCGCAGATCAAGCCGAACAGCTTGGAGCCGCTGGGCGTGCGTTTGAATCTGTTGAGCGACAATGTGATCAACCCGGAAGTGACGGTACAGCTAGACACCGTGGACTTTGATTCGAACTCGAAGATCTGGGGCGTGGTCTACGCACCCAATGCACGCGTGGTGTTGGACAGCAACTTTGAGCTCTACGGTTCGTTGATGGCGCGCAGTCTCGACATCGATAGCAATGCTACGTTCCACTTTGATGAAGCTCTGGTGGACGCAACGGCAAGCGGAGTGCCTGTGTACGAGACGGTCTGCTGGAGGGAGCTACCTTGGCGCAACTGATCAAGGGGACCTTTGTCAGCTGTATGCTTGCAGGCCTGTTGTCGGTGAGCACCTACGCGAGTCAAGGACACTTGACTCCTTGGTCTTGGCCGACGACTGCCGCGCATAAGGAAGTGGCTGGCGTTCTGCGCGAGTACCGCACGGCGGATGAGCCTACGCTTGTGCGTTTGCAGCAGGAGTTGAACCGTAAGGCGCCTCTGTTGCGCGACGCACTGCTCGACATCCTCGT
>CAIKQM010000727.1 GCA_903829565.1 uncultured Planctomycetota bacterium | reverse complement strand
CCCCGCGCGGGCGCTCCTCGGTATCGTGTGCCGCCCAAGCTAGCCACGGTCCTGCCCTCCCAGTGGAGGGACGGTCCTAGCCCCTACACCACAGACTCCTTGATCGCCATGACGCACTTCGAAGCGGCCGCCCAGTCGCGCCGTCCGAACGCTCATCGTTCGCTCCTGCTCTCCCTCGGGGCGCTGGTCCTCGCCGGTTTCTCCGGCTGCTCCAGCGACGTACTCCCCGGTTCGGAAGGCACTCCCGGCTCGATCGGACTCATCCCCGCAGGGTCGCCGACCAACGGCACCGTGCGGTTCTTGGTGGACGAGAACAGCGGGGGGCAAAAAGCCTCGCTCAAACTCAAGAACGTGCTGTGGGGGCGGCTTGTTGACATCGAAGATGTCAACGGCGCTTTACAGAACCGCGACTACGTCGTGGGTGAGGACATCCTCACGAGCACCGATTACCAGATCCGCACCAACCCGGTGACGGACCGTACCACGGTGCGCATCCTGTACGCCGCTGGCACGACCCAGTACGACGCGGTCTTCCGCTCCTTGGATCAGAACCTGATCCTGGTGTCGGACAAGAGCCTGGATCAGTCGGTGGAAACGCCGCCCTATCCGGTGATCCCGCGCAACGCCGCCATGGTGTTGGTGTTCGACGACTTGATCGATGCTGGTTCGATCAATGGTCAGAACATCCGGGTCTACACCGGCTACCCGCCGCTGACCCCGTTCGAAGCGCGCGTGATTCCGGACTACGGTCACGGCGATACGCGCAATGGTCGCTTCTACACGACGCGCGTCATCGTCGACTCGACCATCTCCGAGGCCGAGGCCGCGGGCGATCTGTCGGGCGTGCTGACGATCAATGCGCTCGGTTATCCGGCCAGCGTCGAAACGACGCAGCCGAACTTGTCGATCCGCATTCCGTCGGAGGTGGACCAAAACCTGCTGCAGTTCGGCCGCTTGCTGAACCTCGCGGGTAAGCCGATCTCCACGAGCACCAGCGGTAGCACAGCGCAGCCCATTGGTGGGCTGTCGAGCTCCGCCAGCTCGGATGTGGTGCGTGCGATGCGCTCCGGTGGCGCGACCGCCGTGACGCAAGACATCAACAACGGCTACCTGTCGGATCCGTTCCCGCCCTCGATCCTCGGTGCGCAACCGGCGACCTTGTCGGGCGTGCTGCCGACCTCGACCGCTGGCATCTACACCGCCAACATCGCCTTCGCCACGCCGGCCTGCGCCAGCGAGTTGCGCGTGGGGGATGTGATCGAACAATCGTCGGTGTTTGCCGAAGTGGTGTGCCAGCCGGGTTCGGTGTGCTCGAACGGCGTGGCTACCTCGTTGCCCGTCAGCGGCACCGTCAGCGGTGTCTACCTGCGCGTGGTCGAGCCGGTTAGTGGTTTCGTCACCAACGGTCAGGCCAAGATCTCGGTGCGCTATAGCCCGCAGATCCACATCGGCCGTCAGGCTTGCTTCGTGCGCTTCTCGTCGATCGGCTCGCTGCCGAGCACGAGCGTGGGCACGGACACCAGCGTGACCATCGCGTTCAGCGAGCCGATGGACCCCACGTCGCTGTCGGCCTTCGACACCTTCACCCTGATGGGCCCGTTCAGCGGTGGCGCCACGGCGCCGCAAGAACCGCCGGCCAACGGCGGTGCGCCGACCTCCTTCCCGCGTCCGGACCAGTTGGTGGTCGGCCGCGTGCAGGCCTCGGGTGACTTGCGTGAGTTCACCTTCATCCCGTCCAAGAACCTGCGCCACCTCGCGTCCACGACCGAGCGCTACTACATCCGCGTGGGTGAAGACACCAACGGTACTCCGGATGGCACGGACGATGCGCTGCCCACGGACTTGTCGGGCAACCGCATCTCGAACGACCTGCCGCCGGTGCAGTTCCTGATCAACTCGGCGCAAGCTCAAGTCCTGTCCAAGGGCTTCGTGCTGCGCTTCGAGTCGCTGGACGAAGTGCAGAACGACATGTTCCAAGTGGGCGCGACGCAGCCGTACTTGGGCGCGACCGACTTCCAAGAGTGGCGCGGTCAGTACCTGATCGACCCCGACCGCGGCGTGTTCAAGCCGCGTCCGATCCAGCACTTCCCGGTGATCCAAGACCGCATCTGGCCGGTGACCTCGTTGCACCAGCCCTTCGCCGGTGGTGTGCAAACGCCGCTGTCGCGTCTGGGTAGCCACTTGCAGACGATCTGGCGCTACTGCGACGTGGGCTTCTCGCTGCTCGACGAGTCGACGATGAACCTCGACATCGAAGGTATGGCGTGGGCCCCGGCCGGTGGTGCGGTGCAACCCGACAACTTCGCGCGCTTCCGCATCCTGCTGTCGCACTCGAACCGTCTGCCGGACGAGTCGCTGGATCCGGGCTCCTTGTTGCCGTTGTTCCCCAACTCGGGTCTCACGGCGACCTACGCACAGAACGTCCTCGATCCGCTCTTGGATGCTCCGCGTGAAGTGCACCCGAGCACCAACGGTATCGCGGGCTACAACATCGCCCCGATCAAGGTGTTCCAGACGAGCTACGGCCGCTTCATGATGCCGTGGCCGTTGAACCAGGACATCCCGGTTGCGCGCTACAGCTACTACACCTGGCGAGACACGGCCATCCAAGGCCGCGGCGCTCTGCCGGACTCGCCTGGTGCCGAGTTGAACATCGTCAACACCGTCAACGCACCGGCTCCGGCCGCCCCGCGTACGGACCCGACGAACAACGCGCGCTCGATTGCTCTGCCGATCATGATGGAGTTCCGTTGCTACCCCGACGACGAAGCGACCGGTGTCAACGCGTTTGACATTTCGCTCGCGACGGCGAGCTCGGCCCGCCCGAACTGGCGTGCGTTCTCGACGGGTGGTTACAACACCAGCAACCAGCCGGTGGCGCGTGACCCGGACAACGACCCGGTGGCTTTGGGTGGCTTCAACCCGAACTCGACCCCGACTCCGGGCGCGCCGACTTTGAACTCGGACAACTCGCTGTACATCGGCCAGCTGGATGTGGTCACCCGCATCAGCCGCATGTACTCGCACTGGTTCGATACCACGATCACCAGCACGGTGGTGCGCTTTGACGAGCCCATCCTCGAGCCGGCCGCGAACCTCCAGCCGACCGGTACTTCGGTGGCGCTGGCGTTCCGTGGTGCGACTCAGGTGCAGACTGCTGCGCACCGCACGAACGCGGAAGACCTGGATCAGTACGGCGATCGCCGTCCGGATGCTACGACGAACCCGGGCACGCCTCCCGTGTTCCTCAACAATGACCGTACTTGGAAGAGCACCTTGGCCTCGTTGTCGAACAACCCGACGACGGGCGCACCGGGCGCTCGCTACTTCCAAGTGCGCGTGACCTACACCTCCAACAACGAGACGTCGCTGTCGCCCGAGATCAGCTCTCTGGGCTTCGCGTGGCAGGAGTGATCTGTACCGCAGGTCAACCCGTACTCCCGCAACCTACTCCTTAGCGACACTCACGACTCTAGGTCCTACAGCACCCCATGAAGCTCACGAACTACTGCAATCTGCTTGGCGTACTCGCTCTAGCGGCGACGTTCGGTGCCTGCTCCGCCGGCTCGGACGGATCGGACGGCGGCGAAACCGGTTCGCTGGCCATCGACAACATTTCGGTGCCGTCGAATGCGCAGTGGCAGATCAACCGCCCTGTCGCCATCACCTTCGGCGGTGAGGTGGACTTCTCCACCGTTAGCCTCAACACCATTCAACTCTTCGAGCAGGGAGGCGTGCCGGTCGTCGGCGAGTTCTCCTTCGCCGTGGACGCGAACGGTGTGGCACGCCGCAATGTGATCGAGTTCCAGCCGCGCTGCCCGCAGAACGCCGACTTGTCGGACGCGGGCTTCCAGCCGGGTGGTCGTCAGTACACCCTGAACATCGTGGGCTCCGAGACGGGCTCGGGCACGACGGTGCGCTCGGTGGGTGGTGCACCGGTGCGCAGTGGTCGCACGGTGAACTTCAATACGCCGAATTCGACGGACTTCTCGGTGTTGTTCTTGGACCAGCGTCCTGGTTCTCCCGCCGGCATCGTGGTGCGCGCTGACGACAAGGATGCTCGTACCGACAGCACACACATCCGCTTGGCCGGCGACGACAGCTCGCGCGAGTACTTCACGGCACCGCCCGCAGCGGCCACCGATGCTGACATCACGGGTGCCTTGACAAGTTCGGATTTCCGCGCGCCGCTGAACCTGTACAGCAGCTTGCAGTCGCGCATGGATATCGTGGTGGCGATTGACCAAGCGGTCGATCCCTCCGAAGACAACATCTCTCCCACGCGTGTGCCGCTCGAGTATCTGGAGTCCGGCACTGCGGTGAGTGGCACTTGGCTGCCGGTGGACAGCGAGGTGCGCCTCGAGTCCAACTGCGCGGGCACGGGCGCGCTGCTGGTCGTTTCGCCGCGTGGTGTGTTGCCGCAAGGCCGCACGGTGCGCTTGCGCTTTACCGAAGAGTTCCGCGATCTGTCGGGCGAGCGCTACCTGCTGCCGCAGACCTTGCTGAGCTTCATCGTCGACACGGCCACCAATCCGGGTACCACGGACGCCGGTGACACGGCCGACGAGTATCGCGAAGAGTTCTTGGTCGGCGGCACGACGGTCGGTTCCAACCAAGATGTCACGACCGCGAGCGACGCTGCTCCGGCCGCGTGGGGTCAGGGCGAGTTGTCCGCTGGCTTTGCCTTCGGTGGCAGCGGCGGTCCGGGTGGTGCCTTTGACTGGACGGTGGAAGCACCGACCGGCAGCACCATCGTCAACTTTGACACCTCGTTCCAGCAGATCACCAACACCGACCAAAGCATCACCCAAACGATCCTGGGCGGTGTGGTGGATGTGCGCAACTTGACCGTGCCGGCCAACGTGACGTTGCGCGTGCTCGGCCCGAACCCGCTCATCATCCGCGCCACGGGCGATGTGGTGGTGGCTGGCAAGATCGACATCAGCGGTTCCAGCAACCGCGGTGTCGTGACGTTCAGCTCGACCAACATCCCCGAGCAAGGTGCCTCCGGTAACGGCGGCGGTGGTCGCGGTGGCATTGGTTCGATCCTCACGACCCAGAGCACGCCGGCTGGCGAAGACGGCTACGGGCCGTTCAACACGCCTGGCCAAGGTGGCGGTGGTGGCGACTCCGGTTGGTCGACGACGACCACCGAGAACACGCGTCGCGGTGCTGGTGGTGGCGGTGGCGCGTTCGGTCGCGACACCCTGCTCGCCAACGGCATTTGCCCCGACCAAACCATCATCGGTTTGGATGCGGAACCGGGCGCTTCGGGTGGCCCGGGTGGCAACAGCGCGGTGCTCGGCATTGGTGTGCGTGCCCGCGGTGGCCGCATCGGTGCGCGTCCGTTCACGGACTCGAGCGCTACCAACGACTTCTTCGGCACCGTGGTGACGGCCAGCGGCCCGCTGCGCGGCGAACTCGGCAGCCCGTGGGCCGGTTCCGGTGGCGGTGGTGGTGGCGATTCGTCCCAAGTGGGTGCCAACGGCAGCTGGCCCCCTCCGTTCACGCCTACGGGCGATGAAAAGGGCTCTGGCGGCGGCGGTGGTGGCGGTCAGTTGATCATCTACTGCCTCGGCGATGTGCGCTTCGTGGGCACTGGTTTGATCCAGAGCAACGGCGGCACCGGCGGTGGCGGCGAGAACACGTCGGGCATCAACCGCGTGGGCGGTGGTTCGGGCGCCGGTTCGGGCGGCCACATCATCATCCAGTCCGCGGGTCAGATCGACTTCAGCGGCTTGACCAGCAACAACGGCGGCCTGCGCGCCCGCGGTGGTCAAGGTGGTGAAGGCGCTGGCGGCCTCGGCGGCGCTGGCCCCTACGGCACGGAAACGGGTGCCAACCAAGACTTGCTCATCCACGGCAGCGTGGAAGAGCGTCGCGCGTACGGCACGACTCCGCCCTGCGCCGTGACCGGCAACGCGTCCACACAGTTCGGCACCTTCTTCGACGCGGGCTGCCAGTGCTTGGTGGGTACCGGTGGTGACGGTGGTCCGGGCTTGATTCAGTTGCACGTGAACAGCCTTGCGGACATCGTCCCCCCGGGTGGCGCGGTCTCTCTCTCGCAGTGCATCCGTCCGCCGGCAGTCGGCCAAATCGTGGGCACGACGCCCAACAACAACCCGTTGTTGTGGTCGCGCCTCTTGCCGGCCTTCGGTCGCATCTCGAAGGGTCAGTCGGGTTGGTTCCGTATGGGTGCCACGAACGTGTCGCCGACGGGGACCATCGATGGTGTCACCTTCAGCTTCGGTGGCACCAACACGACCACCGGTAAGGTGCTGCGCACGGGCACGGGCACGAACGCTATCGTCAGCCAGATTTCTGCGCTGGTGACCGGCACGTTGAACGCCCAGCCGGTGACCCCGTATGTGGCGGCCGACGGCCGTACGCTGTACCTCGATCCGAACAGCTTTGTCGGCTCGAACGACATCTACGTGCGTAACCCGTCGTTGCTGCGCTTCTTCGAACTCGAAGTCGACGGCGTCAAGCACATTGTTGCGTCGGCCAGCATCTCGGACGGCACGATTGCGGTGGTGGTGGCCGGTAGCGGCACGCCGCTGGCTGGTGCTGGCGCCGGTGACAGCTACACGCTGCGTCCGCGCTTCTTCGAAGTGCAGACGGATGGCACGCTGAATCGTCTGCCGACGACAGCCGACATCACGATCGAGTTCCAGGCTGCACCCGCCACGATCTTGGGCACGCCGAACGAAGCCGGTGCCTCTGCGTGGGTCAAGGATGTGACCCTGCTGAACAGCTTGTCTGGCAACAACGGCTTGCGCTTCGTGCGCTTCCGTGTGGCCTTCGACATCGGTGCTGACGGCACCGACTTGTCGGCCACCACGCCGATCCCGGCGTTGCAGTTCCTGCGCTTGCCGTTCCGCTTCTGATTCCAGCAGCAGAGCCAAATGATCTGCGGCCCGTAGCGCCTTGCGGCGGTGCGGGCCGCTGCTCATTGATCCAATCCTTGGCGCGTGTTGGAGTGAGCGCCATGGGGCTGTGGTTGTTGCGTGGCTCGCGCCGCATGAGTGCTCTGGCGAGCGTAGCTGCCGGCGTGCTGAGTGCTTGCGGTCAGCCGACACCGCCGGAGCCTGAGACCCTGCGCCTGTTGCAAATCCGCCCTGAAAATCCTTTGGGCGTGTACTTGGACGAGGAACTGGTGCTGCATTTTTCGGCACCCGTGGATCCCACCTCGGTCACGCATGCCTCGCTGCAAGTCGTGGACACCGCCGGTCGCGCAGCGCGCGGCCGCATCGTCGTCGAAGGCGCGCAAGTGCGCTTTGAACCAGCGCCCGTGCTAAGCGCCACTCTGGTGGATGGCGGCTTTGCGCCTGCCACGGATTACGAGCTGCGCGTGTTGGGCTTTCCCGCGCTCGACGGCGTGCGCTCGGTCGAAGGTGCACCGTTGTCGACCTCGGTGCGCTTGTCATTGCGCACGGTCCAGCCGGGCGTGGATCGCCGCGCATTCCGGCCGCGCTTGGAAGAGCGTCCGCGGCCTCTGCGCTTTTTTCCGGGCCCATCAGCCGATGGTCGTTGGCCTATGGGCCCGCTCGATTCGATCTACCTCGATTGCGATGCGCCGCTGGATCCTTCCACGATTGTCGACGCGAACTACGAGCTCGTCGACGAAACCGGACGCACGATCGCTGTGCGCGCGCGCGTGTTGGAGAACGCAGCGCATGCCGCTGTGCGCGCGCGTCCCAACAAGGCGCGCCTGGTGGGCGATGCTGATGCGTGGCGGCGTGAACCGCGTGCGGCCCTGCTAGAGCTGACGCCGTTGTCACCGTTGGCGCCCGGACGCTACAGCTTGCGCTTGGTGCCGCGCACGCTTGCGCCGCGCCTGAATGCGCGCCTCAGCCGTGCGCCCTTGGGCTTGCCCGTGCCGCTTGTCACGCTGGAGGCGCACGACACGCGCCCTCTGGATACCAGCGGCCGTGTGGTGTGGGATCGCGCTGTGTCCGCCGTCACCGTCACCGTGCTCGAGCGCGGTTGGGAAGGCCCGCGCAACCTTGTGGCCGAGGATTTCCTCGACACCCGTTTGCGTTCGCCTGTGGCGGTGGAGGCCGATGGCACCGCAGCCTGGCGCGGCGATGGGCGCGTGTCGGTGCGCTTTCCTGCGGCGGCCGGTGACGGTCGGGCAGGGGAGTTGGTGCTGTCCGACCGGGTCGAGACCACCGATATCCATAGCGTGCGCTTGGTGCAGCCCGCAGGCATGACGACTCGCTTGCCTTCGCAAGCCGGCCCCGTGGTGTTGCGCACGCAGGGCACCTTGCGCGTCGCAGGCAATCTTGTGCGCCAAGCAGGTCCAGGATCTCTTGTGGATCCCGCCCGCGTTGCGGTGCCTGACCTGACGCTGAGTCTGTCCGCGTGGTTGCAGGCGTTGCAGGTGGCGCCTGCTGCGCCATCGTCGAATTGGACCGTGTTGGTGGCGGGCGGCGATCTGATTGTCGAAGGCCGCATTGCCGTGTCCACACCGCTGCTGTTGGTGGCGGGCGGCATGATTCGGATCAGCGGCGAGGTGCAAGCGGGCGGTGAGGATCAAATCCTGCGCTTGGGCGACGGCGGAGGTGCGGGTGTCATGGCTTCCGTGCCCGAGTGGTTGGTGCTGGATGAGCCGCTGCTGAATCCATTGCGCCAGCCTCTGACCTGGGCGGTGCGTTCAGGCCCTATTCCCCAGCGCGGCGTAGTGCGTGAGTGGTTGTGGGGCAACGCCTTCGGCAGCAGCCCCACCCCGCGCGGTTCGGGCCTCTACACGCGGCCCGGCAGTGGCGGCACATGGCGTGTGCGTTGGATCGGATTGGGGGCTGG
>CAIKQM010000726.1 GCA_903829565.1 uncultured Planctomycetota bacterium | reverse complement strand
TCGGGCGCACCTTCAGTGCCGCGTGACGCGAACACAACGGCCATGCCTGTGTTGCATACGGCTGAACCTCCGAGCGCGATCAAGATGGTCGCGCGTCCTCCCCAGCGATCCGTCAGCGGACCGTTGAGCAGGAAGGCCAAGCCGTACACCAACAAGCCGATGGCATCGATCTCGTTGAACTCGCGGCGCGAGAGCACGCCTGCTTTATCCAACTCACCCGCGATGCCGGACAGGTTGTAGCGACCGAAGTAGAGCAGCGAGTACGCGAGCCCCAAGACGATCCAGTTCCAGCGGCGTCGGCGCTTGAAATCCTCCTGATGACCGAGGTCGACCTTGGGGAGCCGCGACACGACCACCGAGACGGCGATCAGGAGCAGCAGGATCGGCAGGAACTTCTCAAGCCAGGGGGGCATGCCCAGAGGCTATCCGCGACAAGAGGTGCGGCCAAGGCAGCGCGCCGTTACAGTCCTCGAATCATGGGATCTCCGCGCCTGCAAGACGTCTTCACCCGCATCGATGCCGCCGTTGCCCGGGGCCGCCTGCCGGTGGTCGTATTCGACCTCGATTCGACACTGTTCTCGACCGCACCGCGCAATCTGCGGATCTTGCAGTCGTATGCCGAAGCCCACGGCGCCCGGTGGCAGGGCCTGCGCGAGATCGTGGGGCGCCTCACACCGGAGGACATGGGCTGGAATGTGCATGAGGACCTGCAGCGCTACGGGGTCAACGACCTTGAGTTGCTGAAGGAGGTCAAGCAGTGGTGGTTCGAGCGGTTCTTCACCGACGAGTGGCTGCTGCATGACGAGCCGGTGCCCGGTGCTCCGCAGTACGCGCTCGATTGCCACGCGCGGGGGGCGCTGCTGTATTACCTGACTGGCCGCCACGCGGGCGGTATGGAGATCGGAACCGTGCGCTCTTTGCGCCAGTCAGGGTTCCCCTTCTGGCGCGGGCGCTGTGTGCTGCACTTGAAGCCCTCGTTCGAGATGGCCGATCGTGCGTTCAAGGACGATGCCGTGGCCGACATTCGCTCCTACCAAGGCGAAGTGGTCGCTTCTTTTGAAAATGAGCCCGGCAACGCAAACATGTTTTTGCAGGCCTTCCCCGAGGCCCTGCACTTCTTGCTCGACACGATTCATTCACCCGGGGCCGAAGCCCCCAATGCGCAGTTGATTCACACGAGCGACTTCCTGTAGCTGTCTGCATGGTCGACGGGCCTGCGAAGTTCCTTCTGCATGGAAGGAACTTCCGCCCGTGACGGCTGTCCATTCGTTTTGACTTACGTCAATTTGGAGCTGGTTTTCTCGATGTTTTTGAGCAGCCCGATTTGACAAATGCGAGATCCTATCGTATTCTGTTGCGCCTCGAACGATGACACGACAAGGGCACACCAGTCGAAAGACTGGGCCGCAAAGCCAAGGGGCCCAACCCCGCGCACCGCGCGGACGGGCAGCCCAGCCGCCGAAGTCGTCGCTCCTATCCGAGCGTCATCGCAGGGGCAGACGGGACCAAACGTCCCGCCTCGGGTGATGACGGTCGTCGGATGGGAGTCTCTCGCGACTCTCCCTCCCTCGCCCCGCTCTGCCGCGTGGCCAAAGCGCGCGGCAGAGCGGACCCTCTCCCCCTAGGCGTGACCCATTGGTCCCCGGTGGACGCCAAAGAGACCGAGGACATATGGGAACGAGCACCTTCGAACAGAACGACGACGCGCAGCGCTGGGCAGGCGCCACGCCCGTTCTCGAAGCCGCCCTTCCCGCCGGCGTCCGCCCCTATACCACGCCATCGGGACGGGGACCCCAGTGGCGTGGCGGTGGAGGAGGAGGTCGGTTTGACCGCGTCTTGTGGGGACGAGCGTGGTCAGCCGCGTACGAGGGTGTCGGCTTGGCGTTTGTGGGGACAGCGCCGCGCCGTGTAGCCCTCCCCGACGGCGGCCTCAGGGCTGCGATCGCGATGGGGATGGGGGTGGGGATTCCTGCTTCCAAGCGATTGCTGATGCGCCACGACGAGTAGTTGTGGTGGATCGGTCGGGAATCTTGGCAGGAGCTCGGGACCGCGTCCCGGGCTCTTGCTCTTTTGTGATACTGGCCCAGACCAGTGTGCACACTCAGGGCTGCGGACCTCTCCGCGGCCCTCTTTCTTAGCCGTCAAGTTTCCCTTACAGCGTCACGTTTGGCTGACGAACCGCCCGTAGCCCGGCTTCTTGCACCACGGGCCGAACTGCCGTTTGAGCAG
>CAIKQM010000725.1 GCA_903829565.1 uncultured Planctomycetota bacterium | reverse complement strand
CTCGCTTGGGTGATTGCCCAACCCGGTGTGACCGCGGCAATTGCCGGCGCGCGCACAGCCGCTCAAGCAGAAGAGAATGCGGGTGCTGCGGCACTCCAGTTGTCGGCTGCAGAACTGGCGCACGTGCGCATCGCCTTTGAAGCCTTGCAACTAAACAGTCCGGGTGCGCCGACCCTCTGGCGGCGGGTGCTGCGCTGGCTGCGCAGCTAAGCCATCTGTCAAGCCTGCCTTACACTTCGGCCAGGTACTCGTCCGCTTTGGCAAGACGGGCCGCGCGCTCTCGCAAGCCCTGCCAGCGCTTCGCAACGGTGTCTTTCTGTAGACCCAGCCGCTCCCCGGCCTCGGAGTAGCTCAAGCCCTCGAGCCCGATGTGCACGAACAACGCGTGCTCTTCAGGGCCCAGTTCGCGCGCCCAAGCCAGCAAAGCCGCTGCACTTTCATCACGCGCCACGCGCCGCGACAAGGCTGTCGCTCGGTCGGGCGCCGCGTGGATGGCCTCCAAGCGTGCCGTCGTGCCCGCATCGCTGGGGCCATCACGGCGTGCGCGCCGCGAGCACTCCAGAATCACATTCTTCGCGATGCGGAACACCCACGCGCGAAACGACACTTGATTGGCATCAAAGGTCGCAAAGGCCCGCCACGCGCGGCACCAAGTCTCCTGCACCACATCCATGGGATCGACGCTGCCGCGCAGCTTGGCACCGAGCCGCAACTCCGCCCATGCCACCAAGGCCGGCGCCACGCGCGCACACAGCTCTTCGAAGCGCGTGGCGTCGACCTGAGCTGCTCGAGCCAGCTGCTGGGTCAGATCATCGTCCGGGGACGCTCCCATAGGCCTTCATGGTAGCCGATGTGGTTCGGACTGGCGCAGCGTATGCTGCTGGCGTGTCCCAACTGGATCGTGACCGCCCTTTGGACGATGCACAGCTCGCTGATGTCAGCGACTTTGTCGATCAATATGAAGCGGATCGGGCACGCGGAGTGGAGCGTCCGCTGGATGAGTGGCTACGCCGCTTTCCTAGCAGTCAGGCCGAGGTGGCAGCGGAATGGTTGGCCTTGCAACAGCCCGCGGCCGCACCGGAGTCGCCGCAATCCTCGCTCGTAGGTCCGTACGAGCTGCTGCGTGAGCTTGGGCGGGGTGGTCAAGGCACGGTCTACTTGGCGCGCGACACACGCTTGCGGCGTGAGGTGGCGCTCAAGATTTTGTCAGGTGGATTTGACGCCTTGGCTTCCAGTCGGGTCGAGCGCTTGCGTCGTGAAGCCGAAGTGGTGGCGCGCCTCGACCATCCTTCGTTGTGCGGCATTCTTGATGCTGACTTGAGCGCGCAGCCGCCGTGGTTGGCCATGCACTTGGTGCAGGGCGAGACACTGGCTGCGGCTCTGGCGCGTGCGCGGGCCGATGGTTCCGCTCAGGTTGGCGGTATCGACCTGCCACCGCGTAACGCGACGCAAGTGCGCGCCGTGTGTGCGCTGTTCGAGCGCACTGCACGTGCCTTGCATGCCGCGCATGTGGCCGGTGTGGTGCACCGTGACGTCAAGCCCGGCAACATCATGGTGGAGGCTTCCGGCCGCCCGGTGGTGCTCGACTTTGGCGTGGCTGAGGACCGCACCAGCGATCGTCAACTGACCATGGAAGGGGATGTGCACGGCACACCCGACTACATGGCACCTGAACAAGTCGAAGCACGGCGCGACTTGGTCGGTCCGCGTACGGATGTGTGGGCCTTGGCGTGCAGCTTGCATGAAGCCTTGACCTTGCAGCGCCTGTGGGCGCGTCCGGCGTTGGCTGCGACCTTCGAAGCCATTCGCAGCGAGCCTGCGCCTCTGGCCAGTGCGAAGAATGCCGCGGTGTCGCGTGATTTGGACATCGTGTTGGCCACCGCCTTGGAAAAGGACCCCGCGCGTCGCTACGCGAGCGCACTCGATTTCGCCGAGGACTTGCGGCGTGTGCGCGAGTTCGAACCCATCCACGCCCGCCCTGCAGGTCCATGGCTGCGCTTTGTGCGTTGGATGCGTCGTAATCCGCGCACGGCAACAGCCACGGTCGGTGGGTTCGTCGCGTTGTCGATCGGTTTGCTCGTTGCGCTGCAGCTGCTGGCGCGGGAACGTGATGCACTCTCCAATTCACTCGGCCGTCATCTGACCCAACGCACCACCATGTTGGTCACTGAGGACAGTGCACGTGCTCACTTGTTGGGCGTGGAAGCCGTCGAACGCGCACCCAATTGGTTGTCACGAGGGGCACTCTCGCGCGCGCTCGAATCCAGCTGCTTGGAGCGTCGGTTTGTGCAAGCACCACCTGCGCGCACCTGCACAGCACTAGCCGTTCATCCTCAAGGCACCTTGTGCGCCATGGTGTTCGATGATGGCACCTTGCGTCTCGTACGCTTGACAGATGGTCATGAACTGGCCGAGCGCCGCTATGACCCTGCACCGCGTTCGGTGGCCTTCCATCGTGAGGCACAGGAATTGGCCTTTGGACAAGGCACAAGTGTGGTGTTTGTCTCCACGCAGGACTTGTCCGAGCAGCGGCGTTGCGAGATGGGCGCCGAGGTTGAGCGTGTGGCGCACGACACCACGCGTTGGCTCGTGGCCGCTGGTGCGTGGTATGCGCTGGAAGGGGAGACGCGCTCCTCGTTGGCGCCGCTGCGCGGCCGCGCGCGCCTGATTCAATCGTACGGCTCTCACACCTTGGTGGTGGATGATCATGCACAGGTGCTGACGGGCAAGGTGCTTGGTCCTCAGGGTGATCCCTGCAGCACCGCATGCTTGTCGCTCGACGGGAAGCGCTTGGGCCTAGCGTCCGCGGATGGAACGCTGCGCGTGCTGGAGCAGCGTGTCACGAGCGAGGGCGAAGTCTGGGATCTGATTGG
>CAIKQM010000724.1 GCA_903829565.1 uncultured Planctomycetota bacterium | reverse complement strand
GACGGTGACGCCGTCCTTGGTGACGGTCGGCGAGCCGAAGGACTTCTGGATGATCACGTTGCGGCCGCGGGGGCCGAGGGTGACCTTGACCGCGCGGGCCAGCTTCTTGACGCCGTCGCGGATCTTCTCGCGCGCCGTCGAGTCGTAGCAGATTTGCTTTGCCATGGTGGTGTTCGCTGGTGGTGGGTGAATGAGTGAGGTAAGTGGATCAGCCGATCACGCCGAGGATGTCTTCCTCGCGCATGATCAGGAACTCTTCGCCACCGTACTTGACCTCGGTGCCGGCGTAGGCGCTGAACAGAATGCGGTCGCCGTTCTTGACGGCGAAGGTGCTCTTCGAGCCGTTGTCGAGCGTGCGGCCTTCGCCGAGGGCGATGATCGTGCCTTCCTTCGGCTTGTCCTTGGCGCTCTCCGGCAGGAGGATGCCGCCGGCGGTGCGCTCTTCGGCTTCGGCGCGCTTGACGAGCACGCGGTCGCCGAGCGGACGGATGGTCGACTTCTTGGTGGAGGTGGTGGTCTTCGTGGCCATGGGGATCGCTCCTTGAGTGTGGTGTTGAGGTGAGGGTCTTGGTTGTGTGCCCGTGGCGCGCAACGACGCGCACGCCACGGTGGATGGAGGAGGTGTGGGCTCAGCCCGCGAGCGCGAACACGCGCGCCACTTGGGCGCGCAAGAGGCCCGGGTCCACCGGCTTGCCAAGGACCGCCAGCGCGCCTTGGTTCAGCGCCATCTTGCGCAGGGCTTCGGTGGCCTCGCCCGAGATGACAATGCACGGCACCCGCAGCGTCTCATCGCGCAGGGCGGCAAGGACCTCCAAACCGGTGCGACCCGGCATGTGGTGGTCCAGCAGGGCCAAATCAAAGCGGTCGCGGCGCAGGTGGACCAAAGCCTCGTCGCCCGTCTCGACGGAGCAGATGTCGAAGTTCAGGTCGCCCAGACGCAGGTCCGACAGGCGCATGTGGCCCAACAAATCGGCGACGCCTTCCCGCATGTCGGGGTCGTCGTCAGCGATCAGGATACGGCGGTTCAGGCCCATGGCGCGCCGCTAAGGAGCAAAGGTCGTGCCGAGCCAAGCCGATTCGCTAAACGACTTAGTGGCACAAGGTTACGCGGCTTGTCCGGGTGCCTCCGCGCCTGTCGGATTGGCAGGTGGCGGGGTGCCGTTGGGGCGACCCTGCCATTTTGACGCTAGCGCGTGTACAGGGCGATGGTGCGCTCCAAGGCCCGTTCGCACACGCGGCAGAACGAGCTTGGGTTGCGCGAGAACATGATGCAGTCGACCTCGGGCCGGTAAAGCCCCTTGGCCTCATACATTGCGCCTTCGAAGGCACCCACCTTGCCGCGCTGCGGTTCTTTGGCCAGCAGCGGCGCGGTTTGGGCCTTGATGTCGCGCATCAGTTCCTCCTGACGCTCTTCGCTGGCTTGGGCGGCGATCGCTTGGGCGCGCTTGGCCTGGTAGGCCAGATCGACTGCGTCATAGGCGGCCTGGTCCCACGGCGTGGGGAGCGGCGTTTGCGGATCGATCAGGTCGCGCCACTTGAGCTTGGCCGGGTCCAGCAAGGCCGTGGCGTTCGCCTCCCAAGGCTCGACGCCTTTGGGCTGGAACGCTTCGTACGCCACTTGCGAGCTGTAGTACTCGTCCGCGAGGCCCGCAAAGCTGTGGCCGAACTCATGCACGAACACATAGGGCGCAGCTTCGCTGTCGCTCGTGGCCGTGGCCCACAGGTTGTAGATGCCGCCGCCACCGTACTTGCGTTCGTTGCACAGCACGATCAGCGCGTCATACGGTGCTTGCGCCGCAGCTTCGCGCAGCACGCGATCGCGGTAGGTCAGCACGTAGCGATCGCTGTCAAAAGAATTGAACGCGGCGCCGAAGGCGGAGTCGCGCCACACGCCCTTGCGCGGATTGGAGAGGCCGCTCTCGGCCGCGGGCACGAACAGTCCGCGCACATTGAAGCGTTGTGCGTGGCGCTGGAACGGTTCGGTGGCCAGCAGGATGCCTGTAAGTCGCTGCGCATCGGCTGCGAACTTCGCGCGCTCGGCTTGGGTGTAGCCTTCGGCGACGACAAGCAGGTCGACTTGCGTGGCCGCTGGGCCTTCGTCGCGCAGTGTCAGCACCTCGCCCGCGCGCGGCAGGGCACTGCGGTCCACAAAGCGGCTGCTTGGGTCAACCTCGCCGCTCCACAGTTCCGTGAACGCGCCATTGGCCGCGCGCTTGTCGAGCACCAAGCGCGCGGGCCGCGCGGGCTCGGGAAAGCGCTGCGATTCTTCGAATGCGCCCCAGCCTTCCTTGGCTGCGCCGGTCGTCTCCCATTCGCCGTAGATGCTGCAGAATCCGCGCGACCACAGCAGTTGTCCAGTTTGCTTGTCGTGGACGCGCAAGCGGTACTTGCCCGTGTCGTAGGGTTCGACCAGCTGCGTGCGGCTGCCCGGCCACTCGCCTTCGATGCGAAAGCCCGTCGGCGCGATCTGTTCCGCGTTTGCCGTGCCGCAGTGCACATAATCAAAGCGCAGTGTGCGCCACGACGTGCTGGGTGCTTGCGGGCTTTGGTCTTGCGCGGCGAGCGCCAAACTCAGGTGTGCTAGGACACTCCACATGACGGGCTCTCCGCGGTTTGGGGCTTACAGTTGCTGTTCCGTTGCTCGCGGGCGTGGTTCGGGCACGCCCCACGTGACTTCCAGCACAGGCAGGTTGGGATGCGGGTACGCGCGCACACGCCACAAGGCATTCGCCGCGCTTGGCGTTGCGTCCAGCACAAAGCCAATGGCCTGTCCGGGATTCCAGTCGGCTCTGTCGACGACCGCCTGCACGATCGGGGCGAGGTCGCCGGAGTAGATCGCGCCGCCGGTTCCCAGGCCTTGTTGGAAGTTCCACAGCACGCCTTCGGTCGTCAAGGGAACTTGACTGGAGAGCCGTGCCGCTTGCGCGCCCAAAGCAAAGAGGGGCGCATTGGCCACCGCCATGCAGCGTACGGTGGCGAGCACCTCACCGGTCTCGAGGCCTGCGCTTTGGAAGCGCAAACGCGCCGAAAGGACGGTGGCCCCGCGCGGTACTTGCAGCGGCATGGACACGCCCATCTCGCGTGCGTTGGCGCCCTCGCGTCCCAAGAGCAGGCCACCAGCCGTGGCCGAGTCTTGGTCTAGCACGCCTTGCACCGCATCCCACTGCGCATCACGCGCAGCCGCTGTGACGCGCGCTGCCGTGTTGTTCGGCTGAATGCGACCGTACTGCGCCAGCAGCGTCGCACCACCTGCCGGTGCAGCCCACAGCTTCTTCACGTTGCGATCGCCGTCATTCCAGCGCACAAAGCCCAGGATCTGAGTCGATGTCGCGTACCAGCGCTGCGCTTCCAGCTCATGCACAAAGCCTTGCAGGCTAGTGCTGCTCCAGGGTGTGGCTTCGGATTCGCCGTCGATGTACACCGGGACACCGCTGGGTGCCGTATGCACGCGCACTGCCGAGGGCGTGGGGGCAAGGCTACGCACGCTGCGGCTCACCAGGCCTGAGCTGTCGCGTGCCTCCAACTCGATCTGGTAGCTAGTCGCTTCGGGTGAGTGTCCTGTGCTCGGGATGGTGAAGCTGCCGCCGGTGCCTTGCACAGGTCCGTAGTACGGGTGCGTGTGTCCACCGTGCAGCAACAACACTTGCCACGACAAGGAGCTCGGCGGCAGGGTGCCGTCTTCT
>CAIKQM010000723.1 GCA_903829565.1 uncultured Planctomycetota bacterium | reverse complement strand
TGAAATCGCCGCACAGTTGGTAGAGCCCGATGGAGTGACCTTCGACGTCGCAGGTATTTCGTCCGAAGCCATACGGACCGCGCACGCATATGGTGGTGTGCGAGTGCTTATTCATGCCAAGCTGGGCAAGGCGCGGGTACGCCTGCAGGTGGATGTCGGGTTTGGCGATGCAGTCGTGCCTGATCCGGTCGCGTTGGAGTTTCCATCGTTGCTGGGGCTGCCTCGGGCGAGTATGCACGGGTACTGCGCTGAAACCGTCATCGCGGAGAAGGCTCTGGCGATGGTCGAATTGGGGCTGCTCAACTCGCGCTTGAAGGACTACTACGACATCCTGCACCTGTGCAGGAAGCGTAGTTTCGAAGGCGCGGTACTGGTTGCGGCTATGGAGGCCACGGCGAGGAAGCGTGGGGTTCGTATCCCTACTGTTGTGATTCCCGGGCTAACGGCAGAGTATGCACACGATCCAGCCCGGATCATGCAGTGGCAGGGGTTCTGCTCTCGATTGAAGTCTGAGCTGCGTCCGGGGGCCTTGCATGCGGTAGTAGAGGAACTCGCAGAATTCTTGCGGCCGATCTTCCGCGCGGCCGCTAGTGGTGCTGGTTTGCCGATGCAGTGGCCACCGAAAGGGCCGTGGCAGTAAATGCCTGTCTAGTTCTTTAGCACGCCTGCGGCGGCTTTCTGCAGGAGTTTCGCTTCGCGAGGCGTGAGGTCGACGAGGACGCGCGGGCCGTCGGTGGTGGGTTCGGTCAGGCGCGCGGGGAGGTCGTCGATCTTGCGTCCGGTGAGGGTGCCGTAGAGGACGAGGGCGGCGAGGTAGCTGCCGGCGGCGGTTGGGTGGCTGCCGTCGGTTTGGTGGAGGACGAGACGGTCTTTCTCGGACTTGGCTTGCAGGACGGTTTGCCAGGCGTCGCCGACAGGGGCGAGGCGGCCGCCGAGTTCGGCGTGGCAGGTGCGGTAGGCCTTTGTCAAATCTGCTTGCGTCTCGGGCTTGGCTTGGCGCGCCCATGTGGCGTACCAGATGGGGGTGGACTTGGCCGCGGTAAGTTCTTTTGACAGCGCGCGGGCGGCGTCAAGCATTTTGGACGGCTCGAGCAGCGGGCGCTGGCTTTGCTCTTGCACGACGACAAAGTCATAGCGGCCTGCGGCAAGGCGGGCGCGGGCGGACTCGGGGCCTTCGGCTGCCAGGTGGGCTTCCAGCGTGTAGCCGCCGGGAGTGATGCTGTCGACGACCAGCTCGACCTTGGGCTTGTCGGCTGCGCCGAGGGCGCGCACCAAGGCCGGCAGGTCATGCGCCGAGGTGTAGCTGTTGCCGATGAAGAGCACGCGCGTGGGCGGCTTCTTGGTGCTTTTGGCGCTGTCCTTGGTCGGGCCTTGCGCCCAAACCCAGCCGGCCGCCAAGACCACGAGCGCCAGGAGGTAGAGCGCGCCGCGCAAACTTCGGATTCGCTGTCTCATGTTCGTGCCCTTTGGGCGAGTCTTGGCGCGGGACAGGCGCACTCGCGCGCGGTATCGTACGGCATATGCCTTTTTGCGGACAATGCGGGAAGCAAGCTCCCGAGCAGGATCGGTTTTGTGCTGGGTGTGGTGCGCCGTTGCGCGCGCCTGCTCCGTTGGAGTTCGACGCGCACGTCGAGGCGAAGTTGAGCCACTTGACGCGCGTGGAGAGCGCGAAGCCCGCGATGGTGGACGTCCCCGTCGTGAATGAAGGCCCCGAGTGGATCCCCGCGTGGTTGAACGCGTTGAGCTACAAGAAGTTGCTGTGGGGCGCGGGGATCGGCGTGGTCATCTCCGTGATCGCCGATGTGCTGCGGACCTTTGGTGATTCGTGGTTGACATCCTCACGCGAATTCCGCGACGGCGTGTGGATTGTGCATGACAACTTGGCTTATTCGCTCGGCGAAACAGCCCAAAATGTGGCCATGTTCAGCAAGGTATTAGGCGTGCTGCTGGCCTTCGTGGCGTTGGTGTTGATCCTCTTGCGCGCGATGCGCAAGACGCTTGTGACGCACTGACTTTAGCGGCGCGCTCAGCCGCGCCGGCGAGTGGGCTTCTTCTTCTTGGGGCCTTTGGCGCGCTGCTCGGCCAACAAAGCCGCGGCGCGTTCGAGGCTGAGAGTCTTGGCGTCCTCGCCCTTGGGCACGGTGGCGTTGTACTCGCCATCGGTCGCGTAGGGGCCGTACTTGCCGTCGAGGATGCGGATCTCTTTCTGCGACACGGGGTCGGGACCGAGCACCGCGATGGGCTCGCGCGGCGTGGCAGCGGCGCGACCGAAGGTGCGGCGTTGCGGTTGCACCGCAAAGGCAGCGATGGCGTCCTCGAGCGTGACTGTCAAAAGTTCCGACTCCTTCTTGAGGCGGCGGTACTCGGGCTTGCCGTCGTCGATCGGCTCCTTCATCAAGTACGGACCGAACTTGCCGTTCGCGGCGCGGATGGGCCGGTTGTCTTTGGGATCCACACCCAGCGAGCGGGGGAGCTCAAGGAGTTGCACTGCGGTCTGCAGCTCGACATGCGAAGGATCCATGTCCTTGAACAAGGAGACGCGCTTGACCTTGGGTGCTTTGGGTGCCGCGGGCTCACCCTTCTTGCGCTTGACCTTGGGCTTCGGTGCTTCGTCTTCCTTAGGCTCGTCGCCCCATTGGATGTAGGGACCAAAACGACCGGTGCGCACATAGACCGGCAGGCCTTCGTGCAAGCCGATGGGCTGGTCCTTCTTCTTGCTGGTTTCGATCCATTGCAAGGCGGCTTCTACGCTGACTTCATCGGGCGCAACGCCATCGGGGACAGCACCGCGAGCTTCGCCGTATTGGACATAGGTGCCGTACTTGCCGACGCGCATCACGACCGGCTCGCCGGCGTGCATGCCAATGGGAATGGCGCAAATCGTGCGCGGATCGACGCTTTCGGCGCGTTGCGTGACGATGCGTTCCAAGCCAGGTGTGTTGCCCGACCAGAAGCCCTTGAGGAACGCGGTGCGCGACAGCTCACCCTCGGCGATCTTGTCGAGCTCTGTTTCCATGTCACGCGTGAAGCCGTAGTCGACCAGCTGCGGCTCCAGCATCTCGAGCGCTTGGACGACGGCAAAGCCGAGCGGCTGCGGCACGAGTGTCTTGTTGCGCAGCATCGCATAGCCGCGCGAGGTGATCGTCTCGAGCGTGGCGCCGTAGGTGGACGGGCGACCGATGCCGAGCTTCTCCATCTCGGCCACGAGCGAGGCTTCGGTGTAGCGCGCGGGGGGCGTGGTCTTGTGGCTTTCGGGAATGGAATCCACGACGCGCGCTGTGTCGCCCGTGCTCAGCGGCGGCAGTTGCTTCTCGCCTTCATCGAGTGCGGCCTCAGCGTCGTCGGTGCTTTCGACATAGACACGGCGGAAGCCGGCAAAGTCGGTGACGCGGCCGCGCGCCAAAGCGATGACGGGACCTTGGGGCGAGGAAGCCGACAGCGTCGCCACGATCGAGGTGTAGCGCTCTTCAGCCATCTGGCTGGCGATCGTGCGCTTCCAGATCATCTCGTAGACGCGCGCTTCCAGCGTGCCTTGGCCTAGTTCGCTGGCGACCTCGTCGGGATGACGGAACGTGGTGCCCGCCGGGCGAATGGCCTCGTGAGCTTCTTGCGCACCCTTCTTGGAGCCGTAGTAGTTGGGCGAGGGCGGCAAGTATTCTTTACCGAAGGTCTGTTCGATGATGCGTGCCGCCGCGGCGCGCGCTTCGCCCGACAGCGTCATCGAGTCGGTACGCATGTAGGTGATGAAGCCGTTTTCGTACAGGCGCTGGGCGACGCGCATCGCCTCTTGCGCACGCAGTCCGAGCTTGCGCCCCGCCTCTTGCTGGTAGGTCGAGGTGGTGAACGGCCCGCGGGCATGCGAGGTCTTGGCTTCGCGCTCGACCTTCTCGACGCGGAAGGTGCCTTGTTGCAAGGCACTGCCCAAGGCGCGCGCTGTGGTTTCGTCCCACACTTGCGCATCCTTGCGTGTCAAGTTTCCTTGCGCATCGAAATCGCCGCCGCGCGCGAGCTTCTTGCCGCCAATGGTCGACAGTTCGGCATCGAAGGCCGTACCGGACTTTTCTAGCTTGAGCTTGACGTCCCACCAGACGGCGGAGACGAAGGCCATGCGGGCCTTTTCGCGTTCGACCAGCAGCTTGGTGGCCACGCTTTGCACTCGGCCGGCCGAGGTGCCTTGCGCAATCTTGCGCCACAAGAGCGGCGACACTTGGTACCCGTACAGACGGTCCAGCACGCGGCGCGCTTCTTGCGCTTGGACCAGGTTGTCATCCAACTGGCGCGCGGTGTCGACGGCCTTTTGGATGGCCGACTTGGTGATCTCATGGAACACCATGCGCTTCACCGGCACAGTCGGCTTCAACACCTCGAGCAAGTGCCAAGCAATGGCTTCGCCTTCGCGGTCTTCGTCAGTCGCAAGGTAGACGAGCTCGGCATCCTTCAGCGCGTCCTTCAACTCCTTGATCTGCTTCTTGCGGTCTTCGCTGACCACATAGATAGGAGTGAAGTCGTTGTCGATGTCGACACCCAAGCGCGCCCAGGGCAGGCCCTTGTACTTGGCGGGAATCTCCTTGGAACCCGGGATGTCGCGGACGTGCCCTTGGCTAGCGAGGACCTTGTAGGCCTTGCCCAGGTACTCGCGGATCTTCTTCGCCTTGGTGGGCGACTCGACGATGATCAGCTGGCTCATGAGTGGCGGAACTATACGCCGGGCAAGAGCCTGCACAAGTCGCGAATTCGCCTCGCACGCGTACGCGTGCACGCGCGCACACGCGTGCGCGTGCGCATTATGCACGTGTGCGCGAGGTCACTTGGTGTTGCGTGAGGCGTTGCGCGGCACAAAGATTTTTTGCTGCCAGCGGCCGTTCGCGTCCCTCGCCATGGTCAGCTCGCCTGGACCGAGCCGCTCCAGCGCAGTCTCTTGCCACGCTCCGCCCACCTCACGCCACCGCAAGCGCACAGCCGCCGAGCTGCCCAAGCCAAAGCGCGGGGTCTCTTCGCAGGAACCAAAGTACGAGGGCTGGGGGAAGACATCGCGCACGATGTGCATTCCATCCTCGCGCTGGATCTCCACGCGCGTGCCGCGCGGCAAGCCACGCACCACAAGCAGGCGAGCCTGTTGCCCTTGACGCAGATAGACCCGCGCGGGGCCGTTGTTCTCGGTCAAGACCAGATCTTCATCACCATCATTGTCCAAATCACCTGACACCAAGCATCGGCCGACGACAGGTGTCCCGCACAACGCGGGCTCTTGCGCGGAGCGGTTGCTCCAACCGTTGCGCTCCCGCTCAAAGCACAGCGTAGGCTGAGCGAAGCTCTGTCCATCGTGGTACAGCGCGATGTTGTCCAAGATGTGGCCATTGGCAATGACCAAGTCGAGGTCGCCGTCCGCGTCAGGATCCACAAACACACATCCAAAGCCCACCGGCAAGCGCGTGGGCTGTTCGAGCCCCGTGAGATGCGTGCGGTCTTCAAACAACTGTGCGCCCAAGTTCTTGTACAGCGTGTCAGACTCGTCATCAAAGCCCGTCACGAACAGGTCCATGTCGCGGTCGTGATCGACATCTCCGAGCGCCACGCCCATCGAGGCTTCGGTGCGGCCGTAACGGTCCACTCCGGTGCCGGAGAGCAAGGTCGCGTCCTCGAAGGTGCCGCGACCAGTGTTGGCCCACAGGCGGTTCTCTGTGGAGTCGTTCGCTACATACAGGTCCAGGTCCGCATCGTCGTCGATGTCTGCGACCGCCACGCACAGGCCTTTGCCATCGGGATCCACG
The DNA here is from genome assembly GCA_903829565.1 of uncultured Planctomycetota bacterium. Taxonomy (GTDB): domain Bacteria; phylum Planctomycetota; class UBA1135; order UBA1135; genus SXXH01. The sequence goes on along the minus strand of CAIKQM010000723.1, from coordinate 1,168 downwards.
ATGCCCGCAGCTTGTGTGCGCTCGCGGAACACACCCTGGCCGTCGTTCTCGTAGTAGCGATCGTTGAGTCCCGCGTAGCGATCCGGATGACAGTACGAACGCCAACCTTCTTTGCGCTGGCCGCAATACTCGGGATCCGAGAGGTCAACGGCGAGGTAGGACACCAAGTACAGGTCCAAGTCACCATCCGCATCGGCGTCGAAGAGAGCTGCGCAGGCGCTCCACTCATTGACGTTCACGCCGCTGGCTTCTGTGCCGTCGATCCAGTGGGCGGCGCGATCCCCGTACAGGATTTTGGTCTGGCCCAGATTCGCCAGCACAAGATCCGTCCACCCGTTGGCATCCACATCACCCACGGCGACGCCCATGCCGTGCGTGCGGTCGGCTGCCGCGCCGCTGGTTGCGGTGGCGTCTGTAAAGTGTGCTTGACCGTCATTCAGCCACAGCTCGTTCGGCGGTGCGTCGGTAGCCGGCGCTGCGTAGCTGGTGGGCGTTGGGCCCTGCGCGGGCATGGGGCCGCCCTGCACCAGATACAGATCCAAGTCGCCGTCCAGATCGGCGTCGAATAGAGCGGCACCTGCTCCCATGGTTTCGGGCAGATGGCGCTCGGGGCTGCGGCCGGCCACATGTGTAAAGCGTACTTGACTGGCCTCGGTCGCCTCGGCGTACCACGCGCCAGTGGAATCCGTGTTCTCCGCGGGCTGGCAGGCCACGAGCCAGCAGAGGCCCGCATTGATCCAGGCAACAGCGTGGAAACGTTGCACTAGCGCGCCTCGGGTGCGACTTGGGCGCGGACCTTCTTCAACCGCTCCACCAGCGCTTCGTCATGGGGGCGGCGGCGCGCCAAGGTTTCCAACAGCTCGATGGCCTCGCGTGCGCGTCCGGTGCCGGCCAGGATGTCGGCGCGGCGCACCGGCAGGCGCGGATCACCACAGCGTTGCTCGGCGCGCTCCAGCACGCGCAGGGCGGCTTGGGGGTCGCCTTGCGTTTCCCACAACAGCCGGCTGTGGCGCAGAGCGTTGGGCACAAGCTGGCGCTCGTCACACAGACGCTCGGCATGTTCATAGGCCGCCAGCGCCCGGGTGACGCGTTTTAGTCCTGCTTCCGCTTCTCCCACCGCCGTCCAATTGGGGCCGTGCATGGGCTGCAGGTCCACACCGCGCAGTGC
>CAIKQM010000722.1 GCA_903829565.1 uncultured Planctomycetota bacterium | reverse complement strand
GCTCCTTCGCGCAACCAATCCAAGGCCACGCTCGCGTGGGTGCTGCGCACATTGACCAAAAGCGGCACAGCTTCGGCCCCCCACGCACGCCCAATCGCCAGCAAACGCGCCTTGGCCGCTGCATCGGTGGGTAGTTGGTCCGCATGAGCAGCCAGCCACTGCTGCGCATCCGCGCAGGCACGCAAGCCCACCGTTTCGTCACGCGTGCGCGGGTCAAGCTCCAGGCGCGAGACCTCCAGCGCACCACCACTACCCAGACTCACGGTAGGACGCATGCGTTGCGTCCATGCTCCGCCCATCGCCCACGCCACTTCGCTGCCAGCTTCGAGCGTGTCATCCACCCATTCGGACACATTGCCCACGAGGTCGTGCACACCTTCCGGAGAAGCACCATGACCGAACGAGCCCACGGGCACCGGACGGCCGAGCCGCAGCTCGACAGTGTTGGCAACGGAAACCCAGCGTCCACCAAACGGGTACTCGTTGCCCGTGCGGCCGACCGCACAGCGCAACCATGCGCCGGCACTCAAGAGTCGCAGTCCGCGTGACTCGCACAGCGCGCGCGCCTCCGCCAAGGTGAGTCCCGTGATCGGCAGGTTGATGGCCGTATCCGACTCGCCCATCAGAGCCGTGCGGTCGTTATCGGGTGGCTGTGTGGCCAGCCATTCGCGCGCTTGCGCCCGCGTGGTTTCAAAGCGCTCAACCAATAGCGGACGAGCATTGCCCACAACCACGCCCGGAGCGATGCGCACGGAGGCCTCCGGCACAAAGGCAAAGCGCTCGAGTTGATCCAACAGAGGATCCGTGCGCGGCGCTTCACCCGCACACCCCGAACCGACAAGCAAACCTGACAGGACAAGCAAACTAGACACAAAGACAGCGCCCACCGCGCGGCTGGCGCAGTGGGCGCTGAAGAGACTCGTTGCGGCGGTGCGCACAGCCAAGGCCTTCGCAGACAAAGGCGCGCGTGTCACCGCAGCTGTCACGTTTGCTTAACGCAGCGTCACTTAGCGTCCGCGACGAAGATTTCGACGCGACGGTTCATGCGCTTGTTATCCGGGTTGTCGTTCGGCTTGACCGGGTCGTGCGGGCCGAAGCCGGCGACGGCCACGTCCTTTTGCTGCACTTTGCCGCTGCCGATCAGAGCAGCTGCCACTTCGATCGCGCGCGCGGCCGACAACTCGAGGTTGCCGTGCGGGTAGCGTTCCTTGGTGGAAGCCTTGACCATCGGCGTCGAGTCGGTGTGACCGCGCACCCACACGCGACCGTGCGGACGCGATTCGATTTCCGCGGCGACCTTCGCCACGGCGTCCTTGCCGGCGGTCGACAGCTCCGAGCTGCCGAGGTCGAACAAGATCTTGTCTTGCACCATCAGCACGTAGCCGCCCTCGACATCGAAGCGTTCGATGTCGTTGAGCGGACGGCCGAGGCCATTGATCTTCTGCTGCAACTCGGACAAGCGCGAGTCGATGTCATCACCGTAGCCCGCGTTGGACAAAGCCGTGACTTGGTCCATGGCCAGCTGACGCTTGAGCTGGTCGCGCTCTGACTCGAGCTGCGCGATGTACTGCTCACGCTCGTGCAGAGTGGTTTGGTGGTGCTTGGCCAGCGAGACGGCGTCGTCGTATTGCTGCTGGCTGACGCAGGAGGAGGTGTACAGGGACAGAGCAAGGCCGAAAACGGCCAGGCTTGCGTGCTTCTTGGTGTTGCCGATCATGAGGTCGATGTGTGTACCGTGTACGGGGGTCCGAACAGGCAGGAAGCTAGGCAAGCGCGCGCCCGGAATCCACAAGTGGTTTTTTGGAGCGAGAAAAATAGGGCTTTGCGCTACATGGTGGCGTCGCTCGTGTACGGCCTGTTTGCGGCCTATAACGCAGCAAGGCCCCCGCAGGAGCCTTGCTTACCATCCGCTGAGGCAGCCTCAGGCGGCTGAACGGGTCACTTGAACAGGCCGGCCAGTGCGCTGGCCACGCCGTTCAACTTGCCGGAGGTGGCGCCCATGACGAGCGGCAGGGTCAGCAACATGACCAAGCTGGCCACGAGCACGAGGGCGCGCATGGCACCCCCTTCGTACTCCTCGGGCAGCTCGACCGGGCGCGGGCGCTCGCCGCGGGCAGCGGGAGCCTCGTCTTCGTCGACCATGGTGGCGGCCGCCGCGGTGCGGGCGGTGGCAGAGCGCGGGCTCGCCGGCGCAGCCACTTCTTCGACTTCGGCTACGTCGGCCACGATCTCCTCGGTCGCCATGCCGATCTCTTGCGTCGTCATCGCGTCGTCTTCAAAGACGACCGTCTCGCCGCCTTCGCCGAGATCGACCACATCGCCGCCCGAGAGTTCCTTGCGCAACGTGTCGACGTCCGCACGACGCAGCTTCATGGTGCCCGCATCGCGGAAGGCGCGAATCTCGCCTTCGGAGACGAGGCGCTTGAGCTCTTCCTCGCGGAGGCTCAGTTCACGGAGGGCTTCCTCGAAGCTGTAGAATTCCTTATCGGCCACGCTGGTTCCTTTGTGCGTTTCGAGTGACTGTGCGTCGAGAGTCGTTGGGGGGATAATCAGCCCAAGCTAGGTCAGCGTTGTCCGCCCTTGGCGAACTGCTTCTCCAACTCGGCGTAGCTGTATTCGCTCTTGTCGTTGTAGCCCTCAAGAGCAAGGTCGAGGTCGATGCGGCGCGCGCCCACGAGCTCGACACCGCGCAGGGACTTGGTGCCGCCCGTCGCTTGGTACACGGCGAGCTGCTTGGTCTCTGTGTCGATCAGGTACAGCACACAGCTACCCGTCAGGTCGGTGCCCGTAACCGCGATCATCGTTCCGTTGGAATCCGAATTGGCAATCGCGCCCAGACCTTGCACCACTTGCGGGGGCGGAGGTTGGGTGCCTTGGTTGCCGCCGCTGCCGCCGCCATCTTGTTGCGCTTGGATCGGGAGCGAGGTCAGGACCGCCGCCACCAAAGCTGCACCGAGCAGCAAGTGGAAGCCGTCGAGACGCCAGCCGCGCGGCTGCGAGGTAGAGGGCGTGGTCATGGGCGCGGGAGTGTACCAGCCGGGCTTACCACTTCGCCAGCGGGCCGGAGATCTCTTCCAGCAGGTCCTTGAGGGTCACGATGCCCGTGGGGCCGGCAGGGTCGCCGACCAGAGCGATGCGGGCCCCTGCCGCGCGCAGGCGGGCCAGAGCCTTGTCCACAGGGGTGTTGGGCTCCAGAGCCAGAAGATTGCGGACTTGCGTGCGCAGGGCGGCCGGGTCGCCCGACCCTAGCGCATCCAGCTGATGGATGTAGCCGGTGACGCGGCCTTGGGCATCGCGCCACAGCAAGCGACTGCGGCGGGACTGCGACAGTTGCAGGTAGATCTGGCTGTCGCTCTGCCGCGCGTCGAGGCACTCCACCTCTTTCCACGGCACCATGCAGCGCGAGAGTTGGATCGTGCGCAAGGCGAGCACATTGCGCGCCAGCTCTTCGGCATGCGCGGGAACCGCGCCGCTCTTGCGGCCCTCCGCGATGAACGACAAGACGGCTTCGCGGCCCTTCACGCGCACTTCGTTGCGCGGCACGGTGCCGACCAGACGACTCACGAGCCCCACGATGCCGCGCAAGAGCAGTTCCAGCGGGTAGAGCGGGATGCGCAAGAGCCCCACAGCCAAACCGACCACACGCAAGGTGGCATGCGGACGACGACGTGCGATCTCTTTGGGGACCAGGTCACCAAACAAGAAGAACAGCGGCGTCAAGACGACCGCCATCACCAGTTGCAAGGCATAGCCCGGCAGTTGCAACTCGTCAAAGTGCGCTTCCACGAGGAAGATCGAGGTCTCGACGCACACATTCACGCCCAGCACGAACAGCACCACGCTGGCGGTGTCCGAGCGTGCCAAGCGCAGCATCGCACGTGCGGCCCGCGAGCCGCGGCGCTCCTCCATCTCCAAGCGCACGCGGCTGGCGCGATACCAGGCGGTCTCGGCGCTCGAGAAAATGGCGTTGCCCAACACGCACAGCAGCACCATGCCCACGATGAACCAACTGTTCATGCCTGGCCCCCACTGTCAAGTTCACTTGACGGCCAGACTTCCACTTCAACCACGCGGCGCCCGCTCATGCGCGTGACACGGCAAGCAAGGCCGCCGCTGCGCACTTCATCGCCTACCTTGGGCACGCGGCCCAGCAACGCCGTGGCAAAGCCACCGATGGTCTCGAAGCCTTCGGGCACAATGCTGCGACCGAAGGCCTCGTTCCAGTCGCGCACAAGCAGATCGCCAGCCACACGGAAGTGGCCCGGCGCGACCTCTTCCACCGGAGTGCTGGGACGTTCGCCCTCGACACGCAAGTCACCGACGATCTCTTCGAAGACATTCTCGATGGTGACCAAGCCCGCGGTTCCGCCGTGCTCGTCGACCACGATCGCTTCGGCAGCACCGCTCTCCTTGAAGGTGCGCAAGAGGTCCAGCACGGAAGCGACCTCGGGCACAAAGTGCACGGGGAGAATCAGGTCTTCGAGCGGAGCATCCGGACGCGCCAGCACATCCCGCAGGTGTACTTGTCCGACCACACGATCAGGACCACCTTCCACAACGGGGACCCAGGTCAAGCGCCTCGACAAGGCGCGCGCGTAGTGGAACCAACGCGCTTCCTCGTCGTGCTGCTCGAGGTCCACATAGATCATGTCGACGCGCGGCACCAAGATCTCTTTGACGCGGATGTCTTCCAGCTCGACGATTTCGGCCAACATGCCGGCTTCACGCGCGTCCAAGGAGTCGCGTCCACGGCTGCGGGCCAGGACCTCACCCAGCTCGTCAGCGTCCACCCCTTCTTGCTCGCGGGCCGCCAAACCAAACGCTTTGAGCAACAGATCGAGCAGCTTCTCGATCACAAAGCGCACCGGCGCAGTGACGCGCACCAGCACACCAGCCGGCAGGGCCACGATGGCCGCAAAGCGCTCGCGCACACGCCACGCGATGGCCTTGGGCAAGATCTCGCAGCACACCACCAAAGCACCCAGCGCACCACCGGCCCACCACAACGCCTCGTAACCCTCCGCACCGTCCGCAAGACGAGCAATGAGGGAGAAGTAAAAAATGTTGACCACGAGGTTCGCCAACAGAAGCGCGATCAACAACGCCTGCGGACGATCCAGCAAAGCGCGCACACGCAGGCCAGCGCGATTGCGCTCGTCCTCATCGAGGCCGAAGAAGGCCGTCTCGGAACCCGAAAGCGCGAAAGACACCGCCATCACCACCGGCAAGAGGATCCACTCCAATCCGTTCATGAGTGGGCCTCCGGTGAAGCTTGAGGGCCGCTGGGCAACGGCAGGACGACTTGCACGCGAAAGCCCTGCCCCGGTTCCGACCACAAATGCACTGTGCCACCGTGTTCCTTGGCCACATTGTGCACGATCGCGAGTCCCAAGCCGGTGCCGCGGCCAGGATCCTTGGTGGTGTAGAAGAGATCGGCCACGCGCTGCAACTCGTCGGCGCTGACGCCGGGCCCGTTGTCAGACACCTCCACCACGATCGAAGGTTGCTTGGTGACGGAGCCGGGAAGCGCTGCTTGCTCGAGTCGCGCCGCCAGCACCACGCGCCCCGGACCTTGCGCCGGATCACGGTCTTCCAAGGCATCAAGCGCATTGACCAGCAGGTTGAGCACGGCCTGCGCGACTTCGTGCGACTCGCCTTCCAACTGCGGTAGCTGTTGCCACTGCACGTGAACTTCATCGCGGTCGGTGGACGAGCCCGAGTCCCACGCGCCCACCAACTCGACGCCCTGCCGCGCGGCACGATGGGCGACCAACGCCAAGGCATCCGACAAGGGCACTGCGAGAGAGAAAGGCGCTGTGCGCGCGCTGCGTGGCGTGAGGCGCAAGAGCTTGCCGACCGTGCTTTGGATGCGTTCTAGGCCGCTGCTCACAAGCTGCAGGTAGCGCGTGCGGCGTTCGGGCGGAAGCGTGCCGGTGCCCAGCGCTTCGACGGCGTTGATCAAGCCACCCAGCGGATTGTTGATCTCGTGCGCGATGCCTGCGGCCAGCTCACCCGTGGCAGCCAACCGCCGCTGCATCATGGCTGCAGCTTCGGCACGACGCGTCTGCTCGCGTGCATCCTCGACCGCTTGGGCCAGCTCGGCGCGGTGTCCTTCCACTCGTTCCGCCATCGCGTTGAAGGCACGCACGAGCTCGGCTAGTTCATCATCGCGCGAAGGCACGACGACGCGCACGCCTGCATGACCATCCGCGATGTCGTGCGCACCACGCGCCAAGCGCTCGACTGGCACCAAGACATAGCGACGCAACAGCAAGAACGTGCCGAAGGTCAGCAGCAAGGTGGAACCCAAGAACCACGGCAGCATGGTGCGGCCGATGCCTTGCGCGACCTCCAATTCCCCCAGCACAAACCAACATCCGCCCCAGATGTCGCCATCGGGCTCATAGATGGGCACAGCCACACCACCTACAGCGGGAATCGCACGACGCTCGGCCATCGCAGAGGCACACGCACGCAACACGGCGCGCTGGTCCCAACCGGCATGCCGGCCATCCGAACCGAGCGGGTTCAGCAAGGCACCGCGCGCCGTGACACGACCGCTGGCATCCGATTCGATGTTCTTGTGCACCACGACGACGTCTTCGAACCAGTTCCAGTTCGAGGCGCGCAACAGTGAGGCCACATTGACTTCGCCGCGATCGTCAATGGTGCCGGCCAAACGCTGAAAGAGCGCCTCGGCGTAGTACGCACCGATGCGTCCTTCAAGGTCACGCGACAGCAACACGAAGCCCGCACCGAACACCAGTGCGTTGACGGCTGCCACCAGCGCGAAGACGCGCAAGCGCAGCGATAGCCGCGGGAAACTGGCTGTCAAAACAACCTCACACGCTGCCCACTTGGTTCATGATCTCCAAGAGCGGCAGGAACAGCGCCACCACAATGAAGCCCACGAAGGCGGCGACGACGATCAGCAGCGCCGGTTCGATCAGCTTGAACATGCTGGTGATGCGGCGGTCCACTTGCACTTCGTACGCATCCGCGACCTTGAGCAGCATCTTGTCCAACTCGCCGGTCGCTTCGCCCACATCGACCATGTTGACGACCAGGTCATCAAACAAGCCGGTTTCGCCCATGGGACGGGCGATCCCCTCGCCTTCGCGCACGACCTTGCGCACCTCTTCGATGCCATCGGCCAGCACTTCGTTGCGCGTGGAATCGCGCACAATGCCCAACGCATCCAAGTGCGGCACGCCGGCCTGAATCAACGTGCCGAAGGTGCGCGAGAACTGGGCGATCAAGGACTTGGAGACCACTTGGCCGAACACCGGCAGCTTGAGCAGCAGCGCGTGCATGCGCAAACGCCACGCGCGGCTGCGCTTCATGGCAGTGAGGTGCGCAAAGAACAGCACCACCGGCAAGCCAAAGACCAGCCACCAATACGAAGTGGCGAAGTCCGACACATCCAACAAGAACTGGGTCATGGCCGGCAGTTCGATGCGGAAGCTGCGGAAGATCTCTTGGAACTTGGGCACGATGCCCACGATCACAGCCGCAACCACCACAACCGCGACGAAGACGATCACGGCGGGATAGATCGTGGCCTGCAAGATCTTGGCCCGCATCGTGGCTTGGTTCTCCAAGAAGGCGGCCTGCCGCAAGAGCACCTTGTCGAGCACACCACCGGCTTCGCCCGCGCGCACCATCGAGCTGTACAGGCGATCGAAGACCTTCTCGTGCTTGCCCATCGCCTCCGACAGCGGAGTACCCGAGCTCACGTCTTCGACTAAGTCCTGCAACACACCCTTGAACGGACCGGGGCGCGTCTGGCCTTCGAGAATGGCCAAGGCTTTCACGATCGGAATGCCGGCCTCGGTCAACGTCGCCAGCTGGATCGTGAACTCGGTCACCGCAGTACCCGAGACGCGTCCACCACGCTTGCGCGGTGCCTCCGCTGTACCGGCTGAGGGCGAAGCGGGAGCGGCCGCGGTGGGTCGCGAGGTCGAGCGTTGAAGTCTCTTTGCCATGGTCGTCTACGCGTTGCGTCAGGTGCGGTCGTCGTGCGTGAGCTTACTGCCCCGCCGTCTCACGCAACACCTCTTCGATGGTCGTGCGGCCAGCGAGCAGGGCCTCGACGGCTGCTTCGCGCAGCGTGCGCATCCCCGCGCGGCGGGCCGCTTCGCGCAGTTCTTGAGTGGAGGCTTGGGCCAAAACAGCCGAGCGCAGGCCATCGTTCATGACCAGGATTTCGAACACACCCGTGCGGCCGCGGTAGCCGGTGTGGAAACACTTCGGACAGCCCTTGCCATAGTAGAAAACACTCTCGGAGAGGCGCGCAGCATCGGCACCCAACTCGAGCAGCAGCTCGGCCGTGGGCTTGTACGACGTGCGGCAATCCGCGCACACCGTGCGCAACAAGCGCTGCGCCACCACCGCCTCTAGCGTGGCGGTGATCATGAACGGCTCCACACCCATGTCGACCAGACGAGTGACCGTGCTGGGCGCATCGTTGGTGTGCAAGGTGCTGAACACGGTGTGGCCTGTGAGGCTGGCTTCTACGGCCACAGACGCGGTTTCCGCATCACGGATTTCGCCAATCAAGATCTTGTCCGGGTCCTGGCGCAGCATCGTGCGCAGCACACGCGCATAGGTCACGCCGATCTCTTCATTGATCGGCACTTGCACGATGCCCTCAATCTCGTACTCGACCGGATCTTCGGCGGTGATGATCTTGGTTTCCGGATCATTGGCCGCCTGCAACATCGCGTACAGCGTGGTGGTCTTGCCCGAGCCCGTGGGGCCTGTCACCAACACAATGCCATGCGGCAATTGCGTCAAGCGACGCAGCGCAGACTCGTCCTGTGCTTGCAGGCCCAAGACGGCCAGATCCAACGCCACAGCGGTGCGGTCCAGAACCCGCATCACGCAGCCTTCACCGCTGATGCCGGGAATCGTGGCCACGCGCAAGTCAACGGGACGACCATCGATGGCCATCTCGATGCGGCCATCTTGCGGCATGCGCGTTTCCGTGATGTCGAGATCGGCCATCACCTTGATGCGCGCGACCAACGGCAAGGCCAAGTGCGCGGGCGGTGCCTCGACCTCATACAACGAACCATCGACGCGATAGCGGATGCGGAACGCATCGTCGTACACCTCGAAGTGCACATCGGAGGCGCGGTCTTTGATGGCACGCAAGAGAATCGAGTTCAGCAAGCGCACCACGGGTGTGCTGGCCGCAGCGGAGGCCGCATCTCCACCTACAGTGGCGCGCGCAGCATCGCGAATCGCGGCCTCCAAGCCTTTCTCTTCGCCATAGCAGCGTTGCACCAAGGCTTGCAACGCTTTGGGTTCGCCCAACACGGCACGCACATCCACACCGGCGGTGAAGCGCAAGTCTTCCAGCACCGCTGTGTTCATCGGATCGGACACGGCGACCACGAGGGTTTTGCCTTCCACGCGCAGAGGCAACACACCAAACGCGTGGGCCGTCGAGCCATCCACCAGCGCGAGTGCCGCTTTCTCCGGCTGCACCGCGGCGAGGTCAACCAACTGCAAGCCCGCTTGTTCGGCCAACGCACGTGCAAGCTGCGTCTCACTCGCGAAGCCCGCTTGCACGGCCACTTGCCCGAAGAGCCCGCCGCGCTTCTTCTGCTCGGCGAGTGTCTCCTGAACTTGACTCTCCTTCACAACACCTTGTGCTTTGAGAATCTGTCCCAGCAGACGGCGGCCTTCCGCCTTCTTGGCATCGCCTGTCACAGGCGCGTCTCCAAATCCTTGTCGTCCTGAGCCGCGTCGAGCGCCGTTTCGCGATCGATCAAGCCCTTGCGGTACAGCTCCAACAAGTAGTCATCGAGCGTGATCATGCCGAGCTTGCGCGAGGTCTGGATCGTGCTCGGGATCTTGTTGGTCTCGTTCTTGCGGATGAGGTTGGCGATGGCGGGCGTCATCACCATGACCTCGAAGGCGGCGACACGACCGGTGCCATCCTTCTTGGGCAGAAGTGTCTGCGACACAACGCACAAGAGTGCCACCGACAACTGCGCGCGAATCTGCTCCTGCTGGTTCGCAGGGAAGGCGTCGATGATGCGGTTGACGGTGCGCGCCGAGCCCGTGGTGTGCAAGGTGCCGAACACCAAGTGTCCGGTCTCCGCAGCGGTGATCGCGGCGGAGATCGTCTCCAGATCGCGCATTTCACCGAGCAAAATCACATCCGGGTCCTGGCGCAGCGCGCGCCGCATGGCTTCGGCGAAGGACGGCACATCCCCGCCCACCTCGCGCTGCGTGACGAGACCTTGCTTGTGCGTGTGGTAGTACTCGATCGGATCTTCGATCGTGATCACGTGACGCTTTTGATTGGCATTGATCCAATCGATCATCGTCGCCAGCGTGGTCGTCTTACCCGAACCAGTAGGGCCCGTGACGAGGATCAAGCCGCGCGGCTTGCGCAGCAAAGGCTTGACCGCCTCGGGCAAGCCGATTTGCTCGAAGGTCAGCAGTTGATTCGGGATCAAGCGCAGCACCGCGGACCAACGCCCGCGCTGCTTCATCACCGAGCAACGAAAGCGCGCACCCGCATCGTGAGCGATACCAAAGTCGGTCGTGCCTCCGGCCTCGACCTCGGCTTGGTGCTTGGGATCAAGGATCTCCTTGCACAAGGCCTCGCTGCTCGCATCGTCCAGCACGCCTTCTGCAATCGCGATCAAGTCGCCTTTGACGCGCCCCACCGGCGGGCGTCCAGGGTTGATGTGCAGGTCACTGGCCTTGAGCGACACAGCGGTCGTCATCAACTCACGCATCGTACGCGTCATGTCAACTGCTCCTCTTGTGCTTCCACGCTGCCGGCCAGGCGCGTCACGCGCACCACTTCGGTGGTGCTGGTGTCGCCGCGCGCCACTTTGCGGGCACCATCCACCAACAGCGTGCGCATGCGCCCCGAGGCGATGGCCGCGGCACGAATCTGATCCAAGGAGGCGCCTTGGAACACTTGTTCGCGGATCGAGGAGTCCATCTCCATCAGCTCGAACAAGCCCACGCGTCCGCGATAGCCCGTGCCTTCGCAAGTGCGGCAGCCACGCGCGCGTTTGAACTGCACTGTGCCGGCCGCGCGTGGATCGAGCCCCAACGCGGACAACTCCCCGGCCGAAGGCGAATACGGCTGTGCACAGTCGCGGCACAAGCGACGCACCAGACGCTGCGCGATCACGGCTTGCACGGAGGCCGACACCAAGAACGGCTTGACACCAATGTCCACCAAACGCGTGAGCGCACTGGGCGCATCATTGGTGTGCAGCGTGGAGAAGACCAAGTGGCCCGTGAGCGCCGCTTGGATGGCGATCTCCGCCGTCTCCGAGTCGCGGATTTCGCCCACGAGAATGATGTTCGGTGCCGCGCGCAGCATCGCCTTGAGAATGCGCGCAAAGGACAAACCGATGCGGCTGTTCACCTGCACTTGGTTGAGCCCTTGGATGTGGTACTCAACCGGATCCTCGGCCGTGATGATCTTCACATCCGGTCGATTGAGCTCCGACAAGGCGGCATACAGCGTCGTCGTCTTGCCCGAGCCCGTAGGCCCCGTGACCAACACGATGCCATTCGGACGCTTGATCGTGCGCCGGAACCAAGCGTAGTCCTCTTCGTCAAAGCCCAGATCACGGAGCGAAATCAACGAGCGCGAGCGGTCGAGCAAGCGCATGACGATCGACTCGCCATAGGCGCTCGGCAAGATGGAGCAACGCACATCGATGCCGCGGCCATCGAGCGCCAACTCGATGCGGCCGTCTTGCGGCTTGCGCTTCTCCGCGATGTCCATCGCACCCATGATCTTGAGGCGCGACACCAAGGGCGCGTGCAAGTGCATGGGATGCAGCGCATGGTCGCGCAACATGCCATCGACGCGGAAGCGCACGCGCACACCGCTGCGCGAGGGCTCGACGTGAATGTCGGAGGCGCGCTGCTCGAGCGCATCTTTGAAGGTGCGCTGCACCAAACGCACGATGGGCGCATCGCCATCGCCGTCCGCAGCTTCCGAGCGCATCGCCTTGGCCAGCGAAGCTTCATCGCTTTCGCCGTGGGCTTTGCTGATGGCACGCTTCAAACCACTGGGCGTGGCCAAGGCCGCCGCGACCTCCATGCCCAGCACGAAGCGCAGCTGATCCAGCAGGATGCGCTTGCCTGGGTCGTCGATGGCCACCACCAACTTGCCCGCCTTCTCCAGCACCGGCAGCAAGCCTTGCTCGACGGCCATCTCCTTGGGCACGCGGGCGAGGACCTCGGGCGCGATGCGCCCCTTGTCCAAGTCCACATAGGGCAAGCCTTCGAGCGAGGCCACGACGCGCGTGACGGCCGCCTCATCGGCATAGCCCAGACGCACCACCGCTTCCTCCAAACGCAAGTTGCCGGTGCGCTGCAGAGTGCTGGCCTCGCGGTGCTGATCGGGTGTCAGCAATCCGCGCTGGACGAGGGTCTCACCGAGGCTTTGGGACAAGATCGGTCGGGGGTGCGGGCCGAATGGACGGGGAGCGCGTGGCGCGAACGCCGACGCAGACGGGCACTCTACCCCGCGCAGGGCCGTCTGGATACGCGCGAGCCCGGACGATGACGCCCGGGCTCGCGTACTTTGGCCTTCAGCTAGCCCGCGATCACTGCGGCTTGCCGGGTACCGTAGGCACCCCTGCACCCGGCACGACGGCCGAGGCGCGGCACACACCGCTGATGACCACATCAAACGAGGGCTTCTCGGGGTGGCCGGTCTTGATGACCGCGGTGCCGTTGAAGCTGCCCGTCACCGTGTCCGGCAAGCCCGTGGTCGACAGTTCGATGTCCATGGAGTTCTCACCCGGAACCGGGCGCACGGTGGCCTGGAAGTGGCGCGCGTGCTCCCATTCGACGGTGTCGCGGCCCTTGAGCGTGACCGAAACCAACTCAGGCGTGAGCTTGAAGCTCGGATCGTGGCTGGTGAGGCGCACGGTCTTCGACATCTGCGTGTTCGGCTTGCAGAGTCCGAAGGAATAGAACTGCTGGTTCAGGCTGACCGAGCCACGCACCGTGGCCATGATCGAGGTCGAGACCTCGTAGGTCGGCTCCTTGCCGTTCGGCAGACGTTCCGCGCCCGGAATGGGCACATCCGAACGCAGCGGCAAGCTGAAGACGATCGAGCCTTCCTGCAAGCCGGGACCGGCGGTGACGTTGATTTCAAAGCGCGTGGCGCGGCCATCGGCATCGGCATCCACCGGCTTGACATCGACCTTCAGGCCGTTCGGCATGCCCTCGAGGATCGGGTTCAACTTGATGCGATCCCCGCGCGCCGTGGTGACAATCATCTTGTCGGTCGCGGTGTCGCGCGTGCCCATCGAGGCGAAGTTCAACGCCATCGGCGAGAGGTTGAAGAACGGCTCCACATACGCCTCGAGTGACAAGATCGCTTGACCACGCGCTTCGTTGGTCATGATGTTGACCTTCGAGCTGGTTTGCTGGCGCTTGTTCTGGGTGTGGAGGGTCGAGTTGAACTGAATCTTGCGGCCCTTCGGGATCGGCTTGCCGTACTCGTAACGGACGTAGTCGCCCTTCTCGTCTTGCACCTTCACATCCGCGACCGTGCAGCCGCAGGTGGGCTTGGCTTGGCGAATGATGAGGTCTTCATCACCCACCGACACTGCCTCGAAGATGTGGTTCAGCACATCCCCTTGCATGACCTTGCCGAAGTTCTTGGTGTCGGCACCAATGTCGAAGGTCAGCTTGGCCTTGGAGTTCGGGTCACCCGAGGCAGTCTCGGTGCCCGGATGCGGCATGCCATCGTGACCGTGACCTTCGTGGCCGGGTTCGGCCTTGGGCTTCTCGGGCTGCTTGGCCTGAGCCGCTTGCGCAGCCTTCTGAGCCGCCAGCGCATCCGCCTTCATCTTTTCAGCAGCGGCTTGAGCAGCGGCGGCTTCCGCCTTGGCCTTTTCGGCCATGGCAGCATTCTGGTCACCGGGCTTGGTGCTGGGCTGGGCCTGCGCCGGCTGTTGGGCCGGCTGTTGAGCCGGTACGGGCGCTTGAGCGGGATTGGCTTGCGGAGCCTTCGCGCCCTGGTCGGAGCAACCGACCGTTAGCACCGCGCCAAGCGCGAGTGCGGAGAGTGCCTTCAAGGAGGTTTGCATGCGTGTCATAGGTGGTCTGCTGGGCGTCAGGAGGCCGTCTTCAGGAGGCCGGTACAGTCGCGGGAGTCTAGCAAGGCCGACTCGTAAGGTTGATTCTTACGAAGGCCAGCCCCTCTCGTTGGTGAAAACTTGAGCCTTGGAGCAAAACAGGTCTTTGCAGTCTGTCCCCCCCATGGGGTAGTTCTGATCGGACGAAAGGCGTCCGCGGTAAAGCCCCCTCATGACCTACTCCCCCCGCTATGCCCCGGCCCTGTCCGGCTGGCTGTTGGTGCTGGTCCCCGTATCGGGAGCCTTAGGTGCTTGCTGCACGACCGTGCCTAGCAACGCGCAATTGCTGCAGGCGTCCTTCCGCACTCCTGAAGCCACGCTGGAATCTTTCCGGCTGGCGTGGCGCTGCGACGAACCGGACTTGGAGTACCGCTGCCTCTCGGTGCGGTTCACTGCAGAATTGGGACTTTCGCAGCTCGCTTGGCGCGAGGCCCGCGCCGACGTGCTCCGCGACAGCGGGCTCTCCAGCTTGTTCGTGGACCGCCTCCAACCCACGGCTCCGGCCCGGATCCGTGGCGACGAGGCTTGGCTGGAGGTCGGCTCGTTGGGCAAGACCCT
>CAIKQM010000721.1 GCA_903829565.1 uncultured Planctomycetota bacterium | reverse complement strand
CAAGGGCTTGCCGTTCTCGTAGATGCGGAAGAAGCACACATCGAGGTCGTAGCGCGGGAACTCGAAGTTGTCCGTGTCGCCGCCGAAGAACGCGATGGCCTTCTCGGGTGCGAACACCAAGCGCACATCATCCCAGGTCTTGTACGAGTAGAGGTGGTAGCGCGCACCTTGCCACAGCGTGACGATCTCGCACTTGAGGCCCGAGGCCTTCTTCGCCTCGCTCTCAAGCTCGGTCATCTTGGCGCGGCGCGCGGCGGACTTTTGCGCGTTGGACATGCCCGGCTTGGCGGAGGCCTCCACTTGTGCGGTCACATCTTCGATGGTCCACAGCACATCCATCTCGATGTTCGGGCACTTCAACTCTTCAGCCAGAGTTTTGGCATGGAAGCCATCCTTGAGCAGGTCGCGTTCCTTGGTTGACAGCTCGGCGATCTTGTCCGAACCCACGTGATGGTTCGTCATGACGAGGCCGTCCTTCGACACCAACGAACCGGAACCACCGGTCGAGATGCGCACAGCGGACTTCTGCAAGTGTTCCAACCAAGCGGGCGTCAGCTCGAAGCCGTAACCCTCCTTGATCTGCTTGGCGGGCGGACGATTGAACAGCCACATGCCTTCGTCGGCTTGGGCAAGCGTCGAAACGAGGCAGAGGGCAACGAAGGCGAGTGCGCGCTTCATGGGTCGGGTCCTAGTCGTGTCAGTGAACCGAGCGCGGGCCATCCGCGCATTCGGGCCACAGAGGATAGCGAGCGACGGCTCGAATCCGATGCGCGCAGCCACGCCGGCATGCAGTAGTCTAGGGGGCACTATGCGCTTCTTACCTGCCGCTTGCCTTGTCCTCGCGCTGGGGTGCTCATCAGTGGACCACCATGAAGGTCAGCCCTGTGGCCCTGAGCCTGTCGTCGAACAGTCGTATCTGCAGCTTGAGAGCGGCGCGGCCAGCGGCATCACCGAAGCAGGGGTGCGCATCGCACGCAACGAGGCTGAATGGCAAGCACTGTGGGCCCAACACAGCATGACCATGCTGCCTCCCATGCCGGCTCCTAAGGTCAACTTTGAAGAGCTCATGGTGGTGTGCGTTCACGCAGGCACGCGCCCCACAGCCGGCTGGGCCACCACGGTGGAGAATGTGCAGCTGGAAGCAGGCACGCTTTGGTTGCGTGTCAAAACAACAGGACCAGCGCCTGAAGCACTGGTCCCGCAAGTGGTCACCGCACCGGTTGTGATGGTGCTTGTGCACCAGCATCAGGGGCGCGTGGCACTACGGCAAGAGTAGGCGCACACGCTGCGTCGACAGCGGTTGCGCATCGAGCGGACCGACAGGGAAGTCAAGGCCGCTTAACGCCTCACCGGCGCCCAGGCTGATGGCTTGCAGCTCATTCAACGAAGGGTAGGCGCCGCCGTAGATGTCGCCGGGGCCGAAGACAACATCGTCGCCGTTGTCGTCCGAAGCGCAGAAGACGACATAGTTGCCGGGTGCGAGGCCGAAGCCATCCAAGTCGGCATCCACCAACCACTGCAAGCCGACCGCGGGGTTGAGCACTTGGATCGCCACGGGAGTGATGGGATCGACGCCCGAGTACAGATCTTCTTCCGCCACAACGAGCAGATACAGCTCCACATTCAAGGGTGGCGGAGCCACGGTCATGAAAATCGGCACGACCTCCGTGCCGCCGTTGCTCGACAGCGTCAACTGCGCGGCGTAGTCGCCCACCGGCAGGCCGGTACGGTTCACACTCACGCGACAAATCGTGGTGCCAATAGCCCCTGGCACGAAGGCCACACTGGCAAAGAGTTGTGGCTGTGAATTGGAGATCGTGGCGCTGTTGACGGT
>CAIKQM010000720.1 GCA_903829565.1 uncultured Planctomycetota bacterium | reverse complement strand
GCGAGGAACTCCTCTGCGGCTTGGGGATCAAGCGAGGAGTGGAAGAGGGTCCACTCGTGAGTTGCACCGGGTGCCAAGTCGTCCAGGCAGGCTTTGGCATGTTGTTCGCGGAAGCGAGCGAGACGGCTCATCGCGCGGGTGACTCCCACGGCGGGGTTGCGCGCGTCCAAAGTGAGGTCCAAGCGTGCGGCCGCCAGAGTGGCGAGCGGGTCCTTAGTGCGTGCGGCGGCTAGGTCATCCCACAGGGCGCGGGTTTGAGCTGTACGCTCGCCACTACGCACGTTGAGGAGGCTGGCCTCAGCAGCGATGCGAACGAGCTCCGCGGCCTCGCGCGGAGTGAGCTCATCCACCGTGTCCGTACGGGGCGAAAGAGCTTGGCGTGTCCAAGACAGCAGTTGGGCATCCTCACCCAGTTTGGCCGCAGCCAGCGCACCTAGACGTGCGATGCGCAGCGAGCGGGGCTGCAGAGCAGCAGCTTCGCTAGCCAGTTCCAATGCCTTGGCGGGGGAGCCATCCAGATACTGGTAGACCCCCTCCAAAAGTTTGCGCTCCCACGATTCGGCTGCCAACGCCCCCAAGCCTTCCATGCGCTTGAGCTCGCGCGCTGCGCGTTCGCGCTCGCTGGTTTCCGGTCGCCAACCCAATTGGCCGAGCACCTCCCACCCAGGCCCGAAGTCGGGAGCTGCGGCGACCAGTGCTTCGGACGTGTGGCGTGCACCCACTCGGTCACCACTTGAGCGCTGCAGAGTGGCGAGCATCCAGTGGTCCCATACTCCCTCAGGCAGCGCTGCCGCAGTCGCTGTCAAGTTTGCTTGCACGACAGCAGCCGCAGCAGGTTCGCGCATGGCAATCAGCCACGCAGCAGCCAAACGCGCAGACCGCTGGCCATCAGGGCCAGTGCACCAAACGCGGGCTGCAGAGGTACTCGTGCTGCCCATCCACAAGGAGACTGCGATCTCGCGGCGGGTAGACACGGCCGTGAGGGCGCGCGTCAAGTACCGGATGGTGTCCTTCTCGACACTCTCGCTCGGCGGCAGTTTCTCCAGCGCAGCGGCAGCTTGGTTGGCTTCACCCGACACCAAAGCGAGTTGAGCTGCGACCACAGGCGAGGCTGCTGCCAGCGGACGCAGAGTACTGACGCCTTCAGTGATGAGATCCTCTTGATTAGCTACTACGCCCAACAGGATCTTCAACCGTGCGGAACGCGCCCCGCTGTCAAAGGCATCGAGTCGTTCGATGGTGCCTTCCGCTAGGTCGTACTGCCCAAGAATGAGCTGTGCCGACAGCAACCGCACGAGCGTCTCCGCTCCACGAGTCTTGGGATCCGCATCCAGTTGCCGCGCAACTTGCAGTGCCGCTGCCGCTTGATTGTGGCGTAGCAGGACATCGCACACGACCAAGAGGCGCTTGGGCGGAATGCTCTGCACATACTCGCCGAGCAGAGTGCGCAACTCTTGACTGCGTCCCGCAGCCGCCAGCGCTTCCACAGCGATCTCGAGTGCGCCGCGTGCCTGTGCGAGAGCCGTGCGCGCCGGCAGGATCAGATCGGCCGCCTGTGCGTAGTCTCCGCGCTCGAGGCGCAACTGGGCCGCCAAGACACGCGCGTCTTCGGTCCATGCGTCGGCTGCGATGGCCTCCAGGGACCCCAAGGCCAATTGTGTCTCGCCGCGTGTCAAAAGATCTTGCGCCACGAGCAAGCGGCCCATGCGTTCAGGATCCGCTTCAATCAAAGCGAGTCGTGACTTGGGCGTGAGCGCACTCGGGTCTACAGCAGCGAGCACCGTATCCAAGCGGGGTGTGCGACCACCGCGTTGCACGCGGGCAGCCACGGCTTCGACAATGTCTCGATCGCGGCCTTGCGCCACAGCGATCTCGATGGCGAGATCCAATGCCGGCAGGAAGCCTGGCAGTTGCGCCAACAAGCGGCGATTCGCACCCAGTGCTCGTGTGTGTTCGCCCAGTTCAAGCCACGCTTGCGCCGTGCGATACAACTCGTATGTCGTAGCGCCTTCAGGCCCGCGATCGGCGCCCAGATTGTTGCGGTCGAAGCCGATCAGTTGCAGGTGCCGTTCGCCCCATTCCATCCAGCGCGGCAACAACTCATCGACGCGGGCGGGGAGAAGCTCGATGGCCTTGGCTTGTTGCTCGACCGGTGCGCGCCAACCTCCGTGGTCGCTTTCCGCAGCCAGTTCAGCCAAGCGCATCCAGGCCTCACCGTCACCTTCGGGCCACTCCTGCACGAAACCGAGGAGATTGCGCCGTTCTTCAGCCGCTGCTCCCGCTGCCTTGGCGCCGCGAGCGGCTTCCAAGTAGGCGATGGCACGCGCATGCGGGATCGGCTCCGGCGGCGCGTCCAGCAAGAAGGTGGTGAGGAAGCGCTGCGCATCGGCGGCGAAACCCGCGCGCGACAGCGACACACCCAACCAGAAATCGGCTTCCGCGATGGCGCTGACGGAGGCATCGCTACGCAGACCGATGGCCATGGCGTGTAGGCCTTCCCAACGCTTGGCTTCCCACAGACTCACGCAGGCTTCATGCCAGAATGACGCGGGCCACTGCGTGCGTGCCGTACTCCAACTTTGCGCCAGATCTGCGGCCAGTTGGACACGACCATGCATGCGCAAGTGAGGCAAGGCGATGCTCGGCACGCGCACATCACGGCGCACAACGGCAGAGCGTTCGGCCGCCATGGCCAGGCGCGCGACAGCGTCGGTGTCCATCGCCTCTGACCTGATGGTCAACAGCAGGACCAGCGCATCGGCGTCACCTGCAAGGGCACAGGCTTTCTCAGCGGCGGCGCGCGCTTGAGCGTTGCAACGCGTGGCTTCATCCAGCTCGCCCAGCATCACAGCGCTGTCGTAGTCTTGATCGGATTGCAACGCTTGCTCGAGACGGTGCGCAATCTTGCTGCGACGCAGGTCTTCGAGGGGAAGGGCCGCACTGTGACGCAAGTACGCCATCATCTCGCTCGCCTGTTCGGCTGCGAGGCTGCCCTCTACCAACTGCTTGCACTTGGCCAGTCGGTCCTCTGCCTCCAAGCGCCACGAGCGCGCATACACGCTCCACGCGGCTGCATCGTCAGGCTGGTTGCGAAGCTGGTCCTCCAGCCGTGCGCGCGCCACAGCCCATTCGCGAGCGCGTAGCTCCAACTCAATCAGGGCGCGGATTGCCTTGCGGTCTTGAGGCGCGTGCTGCACCACGGCAGTCAAGTCCGCACGAGCGCGATCGAAGGCGCCCAACTCCACCAAGATGGCGCCGCGTTCACGCCGGATTTCGGCTTCCAAGTCCTTCTTGTCACTCTGCGTGGCGAGCTGCAGGCAATGATCAAGATTGAGCAGGATCTGCTCCTTGTCATGCACGCCACGCGCAATGCGCTGCTGGACCGCGGAGAAGACCTCTTCCGGTGAAGATGTCGCTTGGCGGGTCACCATGGCGATCACACCGAAGACCAGCGCCAAGGCGCCTGCGTACAAGATCCAACTACTCCACTTCATGATTGGGGCTTTCTCAGGTTCCTGCGCCATGGGCGACTCTAGCCTTCGCTCCGGCCGAACTCCATCAGGCCGTGGCGTCGCATTTTGTTGAAGAGGGTTGTGCGGTCGATGTCGAGCATGCGTGCTGTCTTGGTGCGACAACCCGCATTGTGCGTGAGTGCTGCAGCTAGGATCTCGCGTTCAGGCACCTCGAGCAGCTGCTTGAGAGGTACGCCCGGCTGGAACAGCCCATGACGCAGGAGATCTTGCTGATCGGTGCCCGTTTGACGGGCAGAAGGCACGAGTTCGGAATCCAAGTCTGCGGCCTGAATCTCTGTGCCTCGGGCATAGAACAAGGCGGCTTGCAGCACATGTTCCAACTCGCGCACATTGCCAGGCCACGAGTGAGCGCACAGAGCTGACACAGCTGCAGGCGACAAGACCTTCTCCGCTAATCCGTGTTCAAGCGCCAAGCGGCGCAGCGTATGTGCCGCCAGCAGAGGCACGTCGCCTGTGCGTTCGCGCAAGGGCGGCAAGCGCAGATGAGCTTGGCGCAAGCGATACAAGAGGTCTTGGCGGAAGCGCCCTGCGCTGACTTCGTCTTTCAGCGGTGCGTTCGTCGCTGCGATCACGCGTACGTCAACGCGCCGTGTGCGCGTGTCACCCACGCGCTCGAAGACCATGTCCTGCAGTACGCGCAGGAGCTTGATCTGCAATGCAGGCGAAGCCGTGGCAACTTCATCCAAGAACAGGGTTCCTCCGTCCGCTGCTTCGAAACGGCCGGGGCGATCACTGACCGCACCTGTGAAGGCGCCTTTCACATGCCCAAAGAGCTCACTCTCCAATAGCTCGCCAGGTAAGGCTCCACAGTTGACTTCGATGAACGGCTTGTGCGCGCGCGAGCTGGCGCGATGGATGGCACGGGCCAGCATCGTCTTGCCCGTGCCCGATTCACCTTCGAGCAAGACCGACACGCGCGCATCTTTGACCGTGCGCAGCCGGTCGAGCTGTGCCAGTGTGGCGGGATCGCGTGTGACGAGACCGAACGTATTCGTCTCATGGGCAAGCGTAGCCAGCAACTGCGCGTGTTCGCGCCGCAGTTGGCGTTCGGCGCCCGCGCGCTGGATTGCGGCTGCTACATGCTCGTCCGCCACGGGCTTTTGCAGGAAGTCCGCCACGCCACGGCGCTGCGCGGCTAGCGCGTCTCCGCCAAAGCCAGCGAGTTCGATCACCGCGGGGCCATCAGCAAGTCCGCGCACGAGATCGAGTGGATCGAAGTCCACACTGTCGAGATCCACGACGAGCACATCGCAGTTCGACTCACGCTGCAGTGCTTCCGCGAGACCATCCGCCGCGTGCAAACGCGCGTCAAGCCCACATTCCACAAGGCCTACGACGAGGTCTTCGGCGCCTTCGTCGCCGTTGATCACCCACACGCGCATGGATCGCGTAGCCTTCATGTGTGGAGTCTTTTCGACACCACACGGGCCTCAAGTGGAGGAAACTCGACGCTGCAGAGGTGGAAAGAACTTCCACCTGTGCGTGCTAACTCTTGCGATTGAGGAGTGTCGTGCTGGCTTGACGGCTAGCCCACATCACAATCTCGCCGATGTTCACATGCGCGGGGCGTGTGACGGCGTACGCAATAGCGTCCGCTACATCGCTGGGTGCGAGCGGCTCGGCCCCGGCATACACGGCTGCAGCTCGTGTGGTGTCGCCCCGGAAGCGTACGCGCGAGAAGTCTGTTTCAACCATGCCAGGGTCGACCGTGAGGAGGCGCACACCGCTGCCGTGCAGCTCGAGTCGTGCGGCTTCATAGAAGGCTCGCACGGCGTGCTTGGTTGCGCAGTACACGCTGCCCCCCGGGTAGACCTGACGGCCAGCTACGCTGCCCAGGAACACAAAGTCGCCACGTCCCAAGCCCACAAGGTGCGGCACCGTGTGGCGATAGGTGTGCATGACACCTTTGACATTGGTGTCGACGACCAGACTCCACTCTGCACAGTCGCCCTCGTGGAGCTTGTCGACGCCAATGGCCAGACCGGCATTGGCGACCACAAGATCAGCTTGCAGCGCAGGCAGGAGTCGTGCGCACTGCTCGGCATCGCGCACATCACAAACCACCCCCTGAGCCCCCGGGATATCGCGCACTGCAGCGGCTAGGCGCGCCTCTTCACGGCCGGTGATGGTCACGCGTGCGCCCAAGTTCGCCAGAGCGAGGGCCGTGGCTTTGCCGATGCCTGAGGTTGCGCCTGTAACGAGAGCCGTGCGTCCGTGCAGAGGTTGCATGGTCCTGATTGTGAAGCTCGCCTCCAGCTTGCACCATAGGGAACATGCTCCTAGCCCTCACTCTTACGCTGCTCTCCGCTCAGGCCACACATGCGGCTCCTGCCGGTAGCAGTTTGCTCCTGCATGGTGGCCGCATCCTGCTCGGGGATGACACGCAGAGCAGTGTAGAGGCCTTGCTTGCGCGTGACGGACGAGTGGAAGCCGTTGGAACATTGGTCGAGTTGCAGTCGCGCGCCCAAGCACTGGGGGCGCAGGTTGTCGACTTGGCTGGCGCGGTCGCTGTGCCAGGCTTGCACGACGCACATGGCCATGTAGAGGCCTATGGTGCGGCACTCGAGCAAGTAGATTTGACAGGTGTGCCGTCGCTGGAGGCACTGGTTCAACGCGTCGCCGAGCGCGCCAAGTCCACCCCCAAGGGTGAGTGGATCTTGGGGCGCGGCTGGGACCAGAATCTCTGGCCGGACAAGTCCTTCCCGCACCATCGTTTGCTGAGTGAAGCCACCCCTGATCATCCCGTGTACCTCGATCGCGTGGACGGTCATGCCGCGTTCGCCAATGCAGCTGCCTTGCAGCGCGCAGGTCTGGCGGGGGAGTTGCCAGCGGACGCTGCTTCGGGTGCCGATGGCCTGATCGTGCTGGACGCGCAAGGGCGTGCTAGCGGTGTGCTGGTCGACAACGCCATGCAGCGCGTGCAGCAACATGTGCCCACACCGTCCCAAGAGGTGCGCACGCGTCGCATTCTGAAGGCGCAGGCCGCCTTGTTGGCCCATGGACTGGTGGCTGTGCACGACATGGGGCTTGAGCCTGAGCAAGTCGCCCTGTACAGAAAACTTGACGAGCAAGGTTTGCTGCTGGTGCGGATCAGCGGCTACTTGTGGGGCAATGACGAACTGGGCGCGGCACAGGAAGCTGTGATCCCCGGTGACCGAGTGCAGGGACGCTTTGCCTTGCGTGGTCTCAAGCTGATGGCGGACGGTGCTCTGGGCTCCCGTGGTGCAGCACTGTTGGAAGACTACAGCGATCAGCATGGCCACACGGGGCTTATGCTGCTGGCTGATGCGGCGCTGGCCCAACGCTTGGAATGGGCGGGGCAGTGGCGCTTGCAACCGGCCATTCATGCCATTGGAGACCGTGCGAATCGCGTGGTGCTCGATGCGTATGAACGCGCACTGCGTGCCAGCCCACAGCTGCGCGAGTTGCGTCCGCGCATGGAGCACGCGCAGGTCGTGTCCCCCAAAGATTGGGCACGCTTTGCACAGTTGGGGGTCGTGCCCTCGATGCAGCCGGTGCACCTGACCTCCGACATGCCGTGGGCCGGCGAGCGTCTGGGGGCCGAGCGTTTGCGCGGAGCTTATGCGTGGAAGAGCCTCGCGCCCGACCTCACGCAACTGGCCTTTGGTAGTGACTTCCCCGTGGAGTCGCCCGATCCGTTGGCGGGTTTGTACAGCGCGCGCACACGTGCCATCGCGCGCTCGCCCAAGACCTTCGAACCGAGCACGGCCCTGACTGGTGCACAAGCCTTGGCGGCGTTCACACAGGGCGCTGCTTATGCTGTGGGGGCCGAAGCGCACCTAGGTCGCCTGTCGCCAGGCTATCGCTGTGATGTGACCGTCCTCTCGGTCGATCCTGTTGCCTGCGAGCCGCAAGCACTGCAACAAGCGCGCGTGCTGCACACCATCATCGATGGGCGGCTGGTGTACACGCGCGGTCCCTGACCACCGGCACGGCGTGCTAGTATCGTCACCTGCATGGTCACGATCGACATCGCCTACCAAGGCACGCTGCGCTGCCAAGCGCGCCATCAACCCAGCGGCACCGTGCTGGTGACGGACGCCCCCGTGGACAATCATGGTCGCGGTGAGTCGTTTTCGCCCACGGACCTCGTGGCCACGGCTTTGGGTTCGTGCATCTTGACGATCATGGGCATCTTCGCCGAGCGCCATGGTGTCGATCTCACGCACGCCACGGTGGTGGTCAAGAAGCACATGGTGGCGGATCCCCATCGGCGCATCGGACGGCTTGAGGTCGACATCACCGTGCCTGGTGTTGCGGATCCCAAGTTGCGTTCCGCGTTGGAAGCAGCCGCTCACGGCTGTCCCGTTGCGCGCAGCATTGGCGGTTCGATTGAGTTGGTGGAACGCTTCACGTGGCTGTGAGCACGGTGTCCGCCGGTTGCTTGGCCACACTCGAGCAGGCCGAGTGCGCCTGGGACGATGGAGCAGCGAGCGTCTTCGCGGGCCTAGACCTCGAAGTGCGCGCAGGTGAGTTGTTGGTCGTGTTGGGCAAGAACGGCGCAGGCAAGAGCACCTTGCTGCGCGCTTTGGCGGGACTGTTGCCCTTGCGCCAAGGTCGCGCGACTCTTGGAGGTGTCGATTGCCGGCAGCTCGATCCACGCGCGCGCGCGCTGCGGGCGGCCTTGGTGCCGCAAGAGTTGCCGCCTCTCGATGATGTGTTGGTCTTCGACTTCGTCTTGGCTGGGCGTTACGCGCGTTTGCCGCGCTGGCGCGCCGCTCCAGAGGCGGATCTTGCTGCCACACAAGCTGCCCTCGCTGCCTGCGATGCGGCCGAGGCTGCGTGCGCCACGCTGGGCACATTGTCTGGTGGAGCCCGTCGGCGTGTGTTGGTGGCGCGCGCCTTGGCGCAAGGTGCGCCGTTGCTCTTGGCAGATGAACCGACCAATGCACTTGATCCAGAGCACCGCTTGCAGGTCTTTGACTTGCTCGCGCGCGCGGCTCGCGAGGGTCACGGAGTCGTTGTGACGACCCACGAGTTGGATCTGGCCGGACAGTACGCCGACCGCATCGTGTTGCTGGATGGTGGACGCATCAGCGCCCAAGGCCGTCCTCAAGAAGTTTTGTGTCCAGAGATTTTGACGCCGGTGTACGGCGCGCGCCTCGCCTATGCGAGCGCCAATGGCGGCCCGCTGGTGTGGCCCGCGCGCTACAGCCCTAACACGTAATCGGCCAGCGTTTCGAGCTCGACAGGGGCGAGCATCTTGTAGGTCGGCATCGCCTGAGAGTAGCTCTTCATCTGCTCCTTGAGGCGCGGGTCTTGGGCGGCATAGCCCACAGGATCACGCAGATACTGGAGCAAACTCTCGCGCGACCAGTGCGTGGCCTTGCCCTGGAGCGTGGGGGCCAGTTTGGTGCCCTCGGCTTGCTTGCCATGGCACAGTGCACAGCCCTCATCACTCCACAGCTTGGCCGCGGAACGCGGAGCAGCGGGAGCACTGTCACCGCACGAGACCGCCGACAGCGCGGCCAGCCCCACGACCATTCCACTCATCACGGCGTGCACAAGGCGCATCGCGGGATGCTAGACGAAGAAGGGTCGCAGGGGCAATCCCCAGCGACCCTTCCAAGGTGACTCTGCTGTGCGCCTAAGCGCCGACAGTTGTCAATCCGGCTTGACGATCGGCACCTGCAACGCGATCACATCGCGCTCGGCCTTGAGCGTGTAGCCCCAGTTCGAATCGGCCACACGGCGGCGGTGACGAGCCTTGCGGCGGCGGATCTCGATCAAGTCGCCGATCAACTCGGGGTGACGGATCATGGCCCACAGGCGCTCCAGCTTGCGCTTCACCTTGGGCACGATGCCCTTGGTGGCGCGCGCATGGCTCTTGAGCAAACGCTCGCGCTCCGCATGCAGTTCCGCATGCGTGAAGTGCGGGTGCTTGAAGCTCTCGGTCGAGTGCCAGTAGTGGAACTCCATCTCGGCCACATCCTTCAACAGGTAGGGCTTGAGTTGTTCAAACACTTCGGTGCCCGGGATCGGCTGCAACACCGAGCAGCACACGGCATCGCAACGCGTGTCGGCAATCAGCTCTTCCGTCAGGCGGTGGTCTTCGACCGTGTCTTCCGGGAAGCCGTAGAGGATGAAGAACTTGAAGTACATGCCGAGCTCGCGGTTGAGCTTGGCACCGGCGCGCACCTTCTCGGGTGTCACACCCTTCTTCATCGTCACCAGCATGCGCGGCGAGCCCGACTCGAGCCCGTAGTAGATCTTCACGCAACCGGCCTTGCGCATCCAGCGCAGCATCTCCCAGTCCATCGTGTCGACGCGCGACTCGCAGACCCATTCGAAGAACAGGTCACGCTTGATGATCTCCTGGCAGATCGCGATCACGCGCTTGCGCTGGATCGTGAACAAGTCATCGAACAGCACCAATTGCGGCGGATTGTACTTCTCGAGGATGAACTGCATCATGTCCACCGTCTTCTCGGGGGACATCGCGCGGTACTGGCGCGGCGTCATCTCGGCATCGCAGAACGTGCACGCGTACGGGCAGCCGCGCGAGGTGATCAGGGTCACGCCCGGGTTCACCATCAGCTTCATGAAGCGCGGGATGTCCCACAGGTGCCAGGCCGGCCACGGCACCTCGTCCATCTTCTTGACCAAGGCCCGGCGCGGCGTCGCCACCTGCTGGCCGTCCTTGAGGAAGGTGATGCCTTGGATCGTGTCCCACGACGCGCGGTCGTGCAGCTTCTCGACGATCTCCGGCAGCGTGTGGTCGCCCTCGCCCTGCACGCAGATGTCGGCTGCGCCCGCGTTGAGGAAGAACTCGGGGTTGGTGGTCGGGTGCGGCCCGCCCATCACCACCGGCTTGGAGTACTCCTCGCGCGCAATCTTGCCCAGCTCGCGCGCGCGGCGCGCATTGGGCGTCAGCGCCGAGATGCCGACCAGGTCGGACCATTGCATCGCCTCGCGCACGGTCTCGATCTCTTCGATCGAGTCGTCCAGCAAGCGCACTTGATGGCCGAGCTGCTCCAAGCCCGCGCCCAAAATGCTGATGCCCAGCGGGGGATAGATCTCGTCGCGGGCGAGTTCGCCCTTGGTCACGGACTCGTCAGCAAAGACCTCGGCGGCCTTCTGGCGGATGACCTGCGACTTGGCGTAGATGAGAACGACCTTCATGTGTGGCTGGTGTCGGCTGCGGCCGACGCGGCGGGATGCGCGAACCTTCCCGCGAACTGGAGAGTTCACGCCGAAGGTCAGCGATTGCTTATCGGAGGATATCCGCCACATGGAAAAGCGGCAATTAGCGCAAACCCTGATTCCCGCAACAATTCGGTCCAGACGTTGAAGATTCTTCGAGGATTCATGAAGAGACCTTGAAGTCTCAATAAAGCGAACTCCTAGGTCTCCAAATGGGTTTTTCGTCCGGCCCGCCAAGCCGTACAGTAGCCCCATGGCCAAGACGCCCGCCCCGGAAGTACCCGCGCAGCCCACCTTTGACGAGCGGTTGCAGCGCCTAGAAGCCTTGGTTGCCGAGCTCGAACAGGGCGGTGGCGGCTTGGAAACCGCTCTCCAGCGCTATGCCGAGGGGGTCAAGCTCCTCAAGGAGTGCCGGGAGTCGCTGGCCGCGCACAAACGCACGGTCGAGGAGCTAGCGGCCGGCGGAACGCGCCGCGCTGACGAATGGGAGACACCCGCGGGTGGGCGATGAGCGTTTCGCCTAAGAAAGCTGCGAAAGAAGCTGAACGCGAGCGGCGGCGGCTGGCTGTGGAAGCCGCCCTAGACGAGGCACGTGTGTGGACCGAGAGTGTGCTGGAGCAAGCACTCCCGCCCGCGAGCGCAGAACCGCGCAGCTTGCACGAGGCCATGCGCTACGCCGTTTTGGGCGGCGGCAAGCGCATCCGCGCAGCGTTAGCGCGCGAATGGTGCCGGCGCTTCGGCGGTTTGGATGTGGATGCAGCGCCTGTGGCGGCCGCATTGGAATGCGTGCACGCCTACAGCTTGGTGCACGATGATTTGCCCTGCATGGATGACGATGACCTGCGTCGCGGCCGTCCCACCGTGCACAAGGTCTGGGACGAAGCCATGGCCGTGCTCGCGGGAGATGCGCTCCTGACGCACGCTTTCGTGCTTTTGGCGCGCGTGCGCCCGGCGGGAGCCGAAGCGGTGTTGGTCTTGGCGGATGCCTCTGGCTCGTACGGCATGGTCGGTGGTCAGGTGCTCGATCTGGCGGCACAGGCGGGCGCTGATGCCGAATCGGTCGAATCGATCCACCGCACGAAAACGGCTGCTTTGCTAGGTGCCGCGTGCGAACTCGGCGCCCTCGTGGGCTGTGCGCGGGCCCCCGAGCGCTCGCTGGTGCGCGAGTACGGCGTGGAGCTTGGTCTGTTGTTCCAAGTCATCGACGATGTGCTGGATTGCACGGCCGATGCAGCCACTTTGGGCAAGACCCCAGGCAAGGATGCGCAAGCGCAGAAGGCCACGATGGTCGCGGCTTTGGGCCTTGAAGGTGCCAAGGAACGCGCCGCCCAGCACGCCAAGCGCGCGACCGAGCTGGCCGAGCGTTTGGGCGCCGTGGAAGGCGACTTGTTGTACGACCTGCCGCAAGCGCTGCTTGCTCGTAAGGCCTAAGCGGTCCACACTAGAGGGAGCATCATGGACTACGCATCGCGCCCGGACGCCGCGCAGGGGTTGGACTTGCTGGCGAGCATCAAGACTCCCGCGGATGTCAAAGCGCTGTCGAAAGACGCGTTACCGAAGCTCTGTGAAGAGTCGCGTGAGTTCTTGTTGCGCAGTGTGCAGCAGACCGGCGGGCACTTGGGCTCCAACTTGGGTGTGGTCGAGTTGTCGGTGGCTTTGCATCGCGTCTTCGACTTCCGGCGCGATCGGCTCGTGTTCGATGTGTCGCACCAGTGCTATGTGCACAAGATGCTGACCGGGCGTCGCGAGGGCTTTGCTCTGTTGCGCCAAACGGGCGGCATGTGCGGGTTCACGAACCAACACGAGAGCGAGTACGACCTCTTCCACACAGGACATGCGGGCACCTCCATTTCGCTCGGTGTTGGCCTCGCGATGGCCGCGCGCCACGAGTCGCAGCGCCCCGAGCAGCGTCCGCATGTGGTCTCTGTGATCGGTGACGCAGCGCTCGGCGCAGGTGTGGCGTTTGAAGCGCTGAACCATGC
>CAIKQM010000719.1 GCA_903829565.1 uncultured Planctomycetota bacterium | reverse complement strand
CAGCCACGCCGCCTGAGGGTCGAGCGCGCGCAAGGCTGCATCGGCCGAGCCTGGACGTCCTGCGCACACCAAGCGACCACCCCAGCCGTCCTGGCGCAGGCTGGCGGCAGCTTGCGCCAGCGCCTCCAGGCCTGTGCCCGTGTGGCGGACCCCCAGCACCAGCACATCCTTGCCACGCTGCACCCGCGGGGCCACTCGGCTCCAGTGGTCGCAGCCCACAGGCACGACCTGCACGCGTTCCGGCGGCACCTGCAGGGCTGCGGCTACCCGTTCGCGCCACGCGGGGGCGAAGACCACCACGAGTTGCGAGCGTTGCGCAAGGCGCGTCCATTGCTGGCGGGCGAGCGGCGTGGAGGGGAGCTCCGCCACCGCCAGACTCGTGCACACACCCGGCTCGACGCATAGGTCGGCGCGCGCCGTGTGCCACCAGCCTTGGCCTACCAGCCGCGTCAGGCCGCCATCCCAGTAGCGTGACCACCCTCGGCTCAGCGGGCGTCGCACCCAACGCGTGGCGAGGTCTGCGCTCGGGCGAGGTTCGGCGGGCAGGTCCGCAGCCGGCCCTCGACCCCAATCGAGGCGCACCAGCTCCAACGTTGGAGCCAGCACTGGTTCACGCTCCGCCAAGGCGCGCGTCAGCTCACGCAGGTAGCGCCCGGCTCCCGGAGCATGGGTGCGCGCCGCGTGCCAATCGAGCACCACGCGCACGCGGGTTCAGCTGCGGAATCCGCTGCGGCGGACCGGCTTGGCAGGTTGCGAGGTCGCGGTGCTGGTCCGCTTGGTGCTGGCCTTCATGGTCGTCTGACGGCGCATCTGCGGCGTCACAATCTCTTCCGAGACCAGTTGCGGCTCAAGCGGCTCACGCAAGGCCGGGTCCCGCTCGCGCTCCAACTGCGTCGGCGGCCGACCAAACAAGCCACCTTCCTCACGCAGCGAGGCATTGAAGTCGCGCCACAGCATGCGCAGGAACGGCACCCAAATCGGGGCCGAGACCAGCACGATCACATAGCGCAGGATTTCCTTCGTTGCGGGTTCCACTAGGATGGGATCGTACCGCAAGGACGCCAGAGTTGAGCACTACCCACCATCGGGAAGGTTTTTCCGGCACTTGCCTGCGCGCCGCGCGCAGGGCGGGATAGAAGCATGGCCAAGCGCAAGCGTAGGCTCCGATCCAGTCGCTCTCAGCCCGGGGAAATGCCGGGCACACTGGTTTCCAGACCCGAAATGGGGCGTAGCGAGCTGCACGCGATCCTCTACAGCCCTGACCGCGTGGTCGAGGAGCATGGCGTGACTCTCGAGCGCGTGGCACAGCTGCGCGCGATGCCGGGAGTGTTGTGGCTGGATGTGACGGGGCTCGGCGACGCGCAGTTGGTCGAGCAAGTCGGGCGCTGCTTTGGTTTGCACACACTGGCGCTGGAAGATGTGCTGCATGTGCACCAACGCGCCAAGGTCGAGGACTATGGCGATCATCACTTCCTCGTTGCGCGCGTGGTGAATCCGGGCGAGGTGCTCGACACCGAACAGCTGTCGTTGTTCTTTGCCGAGCGCTTCGTGGTGACCTTTCAAGAGCGTCCCGGTGATCCGTTTGATGCCGTGCGCGAGCGCATTCGCAACGCCAAAGGCCGCATCCGCACCGTAGGTGCTGACTACCTGGCGTATGCGTTGCTCGATGCGGCGCTGGATTGGTACTTCCCTCAGATCGAGCGCATCGGTTCGCGTTTGGATGCCATCGAGGAAGAGTTGTTGGAGCGTCCAACGCGCAAGCACATGCAAGAGTTGCACACCTTGCGGCGCGAGTTGCTGGTGTTGCGTCGGGCCGCATGGCCGTTGCGCGAAGCGGTGCAGACATTGGTGCGCATCGGTGATCCGCGCGTGACGCGCGAAACGCAGCCGTACCTTGGCGATGCGTTGGACCACACGGTGCAGGTGCTGGAGCTCGTCGAACATGAGCGCGAACTCGCGACAGGTTTGATGGAGTTGTACTTGTCCGCACAAGGACAGCGGTTGAACGAGGTCATCAAGGTCTTGACCATCATCTCGACGATCTTCATCCCGCTGACCTTCATCGTGGGTGTGTATGGGATGAACTTCGATCCGGATGCTGGTCCTTGGTCGATGCCGGAACTGAAGAGCCCGTGGGGCTATGTCGCTTGCTTGAGCGTCATGGCTGCGATTGCGCTGGGGCTGTTTGTGTGGTTCCGCCGGCGCGGGTGGATTGGCGCGGAGCAGGACATGTGAGCGGGCGCAAGACCATCGATCGCTGGTTGTCGCGCATGGGCGTGTGTTCGCGCGAGTTGGCGCGCACCCTCATTGCGGCGCGTCGTGTGCGCGTCGATGGGCGCGTGGTCGATGATGCCGAGCAGTGGATCGACGAGGATGCGCGCGTCGAGGTAGACGGCGAGGTGGTGCAACGCGCGCCGCGTGTGGTCTTGATGCTGCACAAGCCAGTGGGCTGCGTCACGACGCGCAAAGATCCCGATGGACGGCCGACCGTGTACGAGCACCTGAGTGCTGCGCCGGCTTGGGTGTCCGCCGTGGGGCGCTTGGACTTGGACACTTCGGGCTTGTTGTTGTTCACGAACGACAACGACTTGGCGGATCTTTTGACAGATCCTCTGTCGCACGTGGCCAAGCGCTACCGCGTTGAGGCACGCCCACGCTTGACCGAAGAGCAGCTGCGTCAACTTGCGGCAGGGCCACGCTTGTCCGATGGGCCCACGCGTCCATGCTTGGTCAACAAGCTGGGTGATGCGGGACCAGTCACGCGCTTGGAGTTGTCCATCACGGAAGGGCGCAACCGTCAAGTGCGGCGCATGATCGCCGCGGTGGGAGCCAAGGTGCAAAAGCTCAAGCGTGTGCAGCTCGGGCCTTTGGAGCTTGGTGCTTTGGAACGCGGTGCGTGGCGCGCGCTGGTGGATGAGGAAGTGCGCGCCCTAGAAGACGCAGCACTTGCCGCCCGTCGTGCAGGCGGGCGTGCTGGCGGACGCTAGCGCGCCGACAAGACCGAAGGTCGCAGCAGCGTGCTGTCGAAGAGCTTGCGACCCAGCACATCCAACGCCACAACAGCTGTCGCGCGCCGCAGTGCATTCGCTGCAGCGCTTCTGCGCAAGACATGTAGTTCCAGATCTGCAGGCTCGTCTGCGGTGCTGAGTGGTCGCTCGCTGCCGGGCTTGCATGCATTGCGCACGAAACCCAGACGCGCGGCCAGCTGCAGCGAGCGCACATTGCTCGCCGCTGTGTGGATCTCGACTTGCTCGGCTCCCTCGACTTCAAAGGCCGCGACCACCACTGCGCAGACCGCTTCCGTGGCGAGGCCGCGGCCACAGGCCGCCGCTCGCAACCAATACCCGATAGAACGCGCTTGCGAGCTCCCGCTCGGGTGTAAGCCGACCATGCCAACGAAGCGCTCGCCTTCACGCATGGTCCAGACGTACTCGACACTTTGGTCAAAGCGCGCGCGCAGTGTGCGCAGCACTTGCAACCGCACATCGAAAGCCAGCGGTTCTTCGCGTGCCCACAGCAGGTGCTCTGCCAATCGCACTCGCTCGGCGCACACGACCTCGTGCATCTCGTGCGCATCGCCGGGAGCTGCACACTCCAGCCGCAAGCGAGGTGTGCACAAGCGGTAGGCAGGTCCTTGCAGCATGGGTGGTTCAGTGATGGAAGAAGGGCACGATCCACGCGCACCAACCTGCAGCCAGCAGCGCAGCGACCAGATCGAGTCCGATGCCCACCAAGAACATCAGTCGCAGGGACACGAGGCCGGAGCCCGCGACGATGGCGTT
>CAIKQM010000718.1 GCA_903829565.1 uncultured Planctomycetota bacterium | reverse complement strand
GGTCGGAGGGTGGTTTGTTGGAGGAACCAGGAATTTTCAGAGGGCTGATGCGGAACGGCTATCGGAACGACGCGTTCGAGCCTCAAGGCGGCCCGAGTGTCACACGTGCTGAGATCGCCGCTTGGGGCTTTCCGATCGAGACTGGCTAGCCCCGGCACTATCCCCAGGGCGAGGCCGATGTAGCTCCCATATAGCCCCCATATAGCTCTTGACGCTTGTGGAAGGCTGAACGTCACTGCGAATCGGGAAATCACGCCTCGTCGGCCAAAAAGTCCTGCACAACGGTCGGGGCCAGTATCACGGGAGGGCCATCACCTCCCGCTTCACCACCACCCCCTCCTCCAACTCCGGCCCCAAATACTCCACCACCACCTCCAGCCGCTTCGCCCCCGCCTGCGCCGCCAACTCCACGACCGCGCTTCCCTCCGCCGGCACTGCCGAGCTGCGGTCAATCACCACCACCTCGCTCGCCAACACCTCGTCCTTCGCCCCCAAAGCCCTTACCGTCACTGTCAACTCGCGCCCCACAAGCCCCGGCACGCGGTGTCCAGTTTGGTTGACCAAGGCCACTCGCAGGCGGCCGTCCGGTTCTTGAGAAGGGTGGATAGCCAAGGCGCGCGCCAAGAAGCTGGGGTCACGCGGCGATTGGAGGGCGTGGCTGCGGGTTGTGCGCGCGGGGTAGGCGGGTTTGCCGGCTTCGGCGGCGACGGGGCGTTCCAGCGGTTGCATGTGGCAACCGACGCAGGAGAGGCCCTTGGCGCGTTGCTTGGTGTCGACGAAGTCCTTGGCAATGCCGAGCACGGGGCCGACGGAGGTTGCGTGGCAGCTGATGCACAGGCGGTCGGCGCCCTCGGCGAGGAAGCTGGGATCTTGTTTGGTCGCGTGCGCGTCGGTGGCGCCGCCGCGCGGGCCGAGGATCACCCCGCCCGGGCCTTCGTGGCAGGTCGCGCAGGACACGCCGTGGTGCAGGTCGGTGCTGCGCGCTGCGGGCTTTTGCGGCGGCACGCCATCGGGGCTGGCGGTGTGGAGCGGCTGGGGGATGTGGCAGCCGTGACAAGCCTCGGGCCGCTTCATGTCGCTGAGCGCTTCTTGGTAGCGCGGGTCGGTCCACGCCAAGGCGTGCGTGGTCGAGGCCCATTCGCGCGTGATTTCGGCGTGGCAAGCAGCGCAGGCGACCGACTCCCAGCCCTCAAGCAGCGCGGGTCTGCCGCTGTCTACAGGTTGAGGAGTCGTGAGAGTCTCGAACGGGCCTTCGGTGCAGACCCACGCGGTGCCCAGCGCCAACGCGCCGCACACCAAGAAGCTACTTGTCAAAGACATTGGTTTCGGAGGGCGAAATGCGCTCGTCCACCGTGTCGACGCGCAAGTCGAGCTTGGCGAAGTCGAGCGGGGCTTCGGCCTCGTCCTTGGCCCGCTCGGCGCGGGGCTTGGGCTCGGCTTGTGAAGGCTTGGTCTCGGGTTTGCGATCGGGCTTCGGTTCCATGCGTACCTCGGATGATAGCTCGTGATCAGGTTGTGCGTGTCGGTGTTTGCGGCACCAGAGCTCCGCCGCGTGCAAGTTCGCGCGCGAAGCCTACGAGAGCGGTGCGTGCACTTTCGTCGTGAGCTGGCACGCGCGCAAGCAGTGCGGACAGCGACCCCGCGCTTTGGAGCGCGCGCAACGCCTGGGCCCCATCCGTGCGCGTCTCCAGGAACTCGGCTGTTTCGCCGCACCACCACAGCACGCGTGGCTCGCGTGTCACGGGTGCGATGGCTTGCAACGCGGCCTCCAGCGCGCCTTCCACATAGCGCCCTGTCAAGAAATCCGGACGTAAGGCTCTCGCCTCAGGCCGCGCCATGCCGCGCACTACATCCGAGTACGGATGCGAGAGCTGCACCGCGTGCAACTCATGGCCTGCACGCCAAGTGAGTTCCGTGCGCGCGGCGCTGCGCCGCTCGACACGCTCGCGTGCGCGCTCGACGAATTGCTGCGGCGACAGGCCGGCGGCCAGATGCAGGAAGTAGTGGCTCTTCTGCATGAAGAAGAAGATGTTGTCGCCGGCGAAAATCGGCAGGTTGGCACGCAAGCCAGCCATCATCTCCTCGAACATCTCTGCGGCTTCCTTCTGGCTCATGCCCGAAGACGCTTCATAGTCGTGGTACAGCTCGATGTCCTTGCTGGGATCATCAATGATGGTGATGCCAAAGGACTGCGGCTCGTGATAGGTCTGCGCGACTTCGTCGATGTGGAAGGTCTGCAGCGAAACTTCACGCACCACATCCTTGTGCTCCAGCAGGAACTGCAAGGTCGCGCGTGCTTCTTCACGCGTTTCGGTGGGGAAGCCGACCATCGCGTAGAAGGTCACGCTGATGCCCGCGTCAGCGCAGTTGCGAGCGACTTCCACCGTGGATTTGAGGCTTTGACCCTTCTGCATCAGCTTGAGCAAGCGCGGTGTGGCTGTCTCAAAGCCAAAGAGCAACTTGCGGCAACCAGCGGCATACAGCTTGCGCGCTCCTTCCAAGGTGTAGGCCTTGGGCTCTACACGCGCATCGCTCCACCACGTGATGCCTGCTTCGCGTGCCAAGAGCTCGTCCGGCAGATCACGGATCATGCCCGGCGGCATGCAATCCGTGATGAAGTTGAAGTGCGTCGTGCGATGCTTGTCGCGCAGCGCCACCACATGGTCGGCGATGGTGGCGGCGCGCCGCGTGCGATAGCCAGGCCCGATCACGGTCGGCAAGGTGCAGAAGGTGCACTCGCCGTAGTAGCAGCCGCGATTGATGTCGTACGGCAACACCAGTCGCGGCGAGAAGTACAGCTGGAAGGGCAGCCCGTCGAAGTCGGGTGCAGGTGCTGCATCCAACCGCACGGGGTGGTGCGGCGCGTTCTCCACTGTCTCGACGCTGATTGCACCCGTGCTGGTGCGCGTGCGTTGGAACCAGGTCAACGAACCTACGCTGTTGAGCGAGGCGCCGTCACGCAAGGCTGTGCACAGCAGATGCATCGGTGCTTCGCCTTCGTGGAAGACGATGCTGTCCAAGCACTGATCGATACCGGGTGCACGCATCAACTTGCGGCCGATGTAGGCCAAGAACCCACCGCCCGCGGTGACATGGCAATCAGGGAGTGCTTGCTTGATCAAGCGCCCCAGCGTCAGCGCAGGCACCAGCTGCGAGCCGTAGATCACGGAGAGACCGACTACGCGCACCTGATCGGCCACCAGACGCGGCAGCAGTGTGGTGCGGAAGTGTTCGAGGAACGGGTTCTCGACTTCGTCCTGCGTGGCTGCGAGTACCTCACTCGAGCGCTCATTGCTGTAGCGCATCGTGAAGTT
>CAIKQM010000717.1 GCA_903829565.1 uncultured Planctomycetota bacterium | reverse complement strand
CGGAGCGGTAAAGCTCCATAACCTCTTGGTTGAGGGTCTCCCACTCGATCCCGGCTCCCTGGCCATGGACTGGCGAAGACACCCCACAAAGCCGGGTTACGGCGAGAACGAAGGATGTGGCGACTCTGCTGTACTTCATAAGGTTTCCAGTCATAAGGCTAACGCCCCAAAACGCTACCTGCGCGGTGAAGGGGCATATCCTAAACACCAAGTGGTGCATGGAGGCAGATACCTGCGCGGTTTATCACCAAGGCATACTTGGCCCGCTTAATGCGCCAGTCCGACCGCTGGACAGAACAAGAGACTGGGGATTTCGTCACTCAAACGTGACAAAAGGCCGACTCAGCTTCAGTACGCCCCAGTGCCCTTGCCGCCGGTCGCGATGGCGACGCTGGCAGAGGCGCCTAGGCGGCTCGCGCCCGCGGCGATCATCTGCTGGGCGTCCTTTGCGTCGCGGATGCCGCCGGAGGCTTTGACGCCCATCGTCGGGCCGACGATGCGGCGCATGAGGGCGACATCGGCGGCGGTGGCGCCGCCCTTGCTGAACCCGGTCGACGTCTTCACGAAGTCGGCGCCGGCGAGTTTGGCTTGTTCGCAGGCGATCTCCTTCTCGCGGTCGGTCAGCAGCGCCGTTTCGAGGATCACCTTGAGGCGCGCGCCCAGGCGATGGCACGTGTCCGCCACGGCGGCGATGTCGCGGCGCACGAAGTCAGCGTCGCCGGACTTGAGCGCGCCGATGTTCATCACCATGTCGATCTCGCACGCGCCGTCCTCGATGGCGCGGCGCGCTTCGTAGGCCTTGACCTCGGTGGCCATCGCGCCGAGCGGGAAGCCGATGACCGAGCACACGGCGACGCCGGAACCGCCGACGATCTCGGCGCAGCGGCGCACCCACGAACCGTTGACGCACACGGAGGCGAAGCGATGTTGCAGCGCGTCGGCGCAGAGCTTGTCGATCTCGGCGGCGGTCGCTTCGGGCTTGAGCAGCGTGTGGTCGATGTAGCTGGCGACGCCGCCGACCTTGGCGAGGTCCGGACGGTGCACGCCGATGCGGCACGCGCCGGCCTGGACGACATCGTTGACGCGGTCGGGGCACAGCTCGACGCAGACGGAGCTGCAACCCCACTGCGACAACGACTCGGGACCGTGCTCGAGGATCTGGCGCGCGATCTCTTCGAGCAGGCGCTCGAGGGTCGCGGCGTCAATGGCGGGGCGGGACATGCAGGGGTTAGTCTAACGATCCCGGCGCGCTCGTGCGCTGGGGACTCGGCACAAGCGGAAACGGGGCAGGCAACATGCGTGACGGGGCTGATGCGAAGCGCGTTCGATGGACGAGACGTTGGGCTTTGCAGCTCTTTGTTTTGCTTGCTCTGGTTTGGATCGGGCGCCCTTGCGCCGCCGGCCAACAGGACAAGGTGCTGCGCGTGTTCCTGTTCATGGGGCAGTCGAACATGGTCGGCGCCGACTCGCGCGTGGAGGACATCCGGCTGTACCCGCCGTTCGCGGGGCTCGAGCAGCCGCAGAAGGCTGTCAAGTTTACTTACTGCATCGGGCGCGAGAACAAGGCGCAGTCCGATGGCTGGACCGAGTTGCAGCCGGTCGAGGGCATGGTTGGACCGGAGCTGAGCTTTGCGCGGCGCGTGACGCAACACATCGATGCGCCCATCGCCATCATCAAAGTCGCGGCGGGTGGCACCACGCTTGGAGAGGACTGGAATCCGGATCAGCCCAGCGGCTTCAAGCTCTATCCCTTGGCGCTGGAGCGCGTGCGCGCGGCGCTCGCCGAGCTCGAACGCAAGAAGATCGCCTATCGCTTGGAAGGCTTCATGTGGCACCAAGGCGAGAACGACATGTTCGACGATGGCAACCGGACGAACTATGGCAAGAACCTCGCGAACTACTTGGCTTGTTGGCGGCGCGATCTGAAACAACCGGAGCTGCGCTTCTACATCGGCGAGCTGTGCACGAAGACGATCTGGGGCATGGACCTGCGGCCGCGCATGCACGCGATCAGCGTGGGCCAACGCACAGTCACCGATGTAGATCCGCTGGCGGAGTATGTGCCGACCTCGCAAGTGGGCGTCGAGATCGGCGGTGATGGTGGGCTGCACTATCACTACGGGACGCTGGGCCAGTTGGAACATGGTGTCAGCTATGCCGACGCGTACTTGCGCACGTTGGGCAAGGAGCCAAAGGTCGCGCGGCCGTTGAAGACGTGGCCGTATGCGAAAGGCGCAACGATCAAGCTGTATGTGCTGGCCGGCCACCGCAACATGGAGGGCGAGCGTGCGTTTGTGCAGGACTTGGCTGCCT
Source organism: uncultured Planctomycetota bacterium (assembly GCA_903829565.1). GTDB lineage: Bacteria > Planctomycetota > UBA1135 > UBA1135 > SXXH01. The sequence goes on along the minus strand of CAIKQM010000717.1, from coordinate 3,073 downwards.
TGAAGGGCGGCAAGTTGCTCGCCAAGGATGATGCGCGCATGGCGTACAAGTACAGCGTGGGAGGCAGCTACAAGGTGTCGGAGGGATGGGAGCCACTAGGCCCGTCAGGTCCTTTTGACACATTCGGGCCGGAGCTGAGCTTCGGTGCGGCCATGCTGCGCGGAACAAAGGACGCGCTCGCCATCGCCAAGTTCACGCATAGCGGCTCGCAGATTGTCGACTGGACGCCGGAGGGCAGTGAGGCTGCGTCGCGCAATCTCTATCCGGGCTTCGTCGCGTTCGTGCGCGCGTCGATGCAAGAGCTCACGGAGCGCGGACACACGGTTGAGCTCGCAGGCATCGTCTATCACCTCGGCGAGAACGACATGTCGTATGGCCCGTTCCGCCGCGAGAGCATCGCGCAGTTGGCGTCGCTGATCGCGCAAAGTCGCAAGGATCTTGGTCTGCCGTCGTTGCCATGGTTCGTCAGCCAGCAGCCGCCGACTGATGACAAGGACCTCAACGCCATCGATGGGACGGCGGAGCTCGAACGCCTCGCCGCTGCCGATCCGCACTTGGTGCACATCAAGGCCTTCGACCTTCCAGGGCGCGAGTCGCAGCTCGTGATCACGACGTCAGGCATCGTCGCCCTAGGCGAGCAACTCGCCGCAGCGTGCTTGCGCAAACGCTAACGCAGTTCGATCACATCGACCGTGTCGCCGATTCGTTGCAGCACGAAGGTCGTCGGTTCATCGGCGTTTTTGCGGATCGTGAGCGCCTGCGGCACGCGCACATGACGCAAGTGCGAGGTCGTCGACCAGCTGTAGCCGTAGTGCTCGTAGCTCTGGCTGTCGAGATCGCCGACCAGCAGCGAACCGCCGCTTTGCGGATGGTTCAGGCTCTCTTGCAGCACGATCTCGTAGCGTCCGCGCACACCATCAGGCCGCCCGTCCGGGATGAAGCTGAACTCCAGCCGCTCTTGCTTGGATGCACGCAACTTTTCCGCCGCGTCGCCCAGCGCACCAGCGAGCCGAGTCGCACCATCGGTGAGCAGGAAGCAACCCGAGAGCAACACAGCTAAGAACACGTTGCGCATGCCTTCATGCTAGGCCAGCTGCCCGTTCACAACAAATCGGTGCCCGTGATGGGGCTGCTCTGGTACCTTGCGGCACATGATCCGAGCACAAGTCCCCTCCATGTGCGTGCGGTTCTATGACTGCGCTTGAAGAGCTGCAGCGGCGCAAGCTGGCGATCATTCGCGCCTACAGCGCGAGCAGCAATGTCACTGGGCTGATCCAATCAGCTACGACTCTGCTCCCGCTGGCGGCTCTCTGCGTCCTTGCGGCGTGGGGACTCACGCACGATGTGCGCGTTACCGTGCTGGCTTCGGTGGGCATCACACTGTTGCTGCTGCGCGTGTTCGCGCTGATGCATGAGTGTGGACACGGTGCGCTGTTCGCGAGTCGCGCCCTCAACCGCGGCTTCGGGTTCGTGTACGGCGTGATCTCGGGCATGCCGCAGTATGTGTGGTCGCAACATCACGAGTACCACCACCGCAACAACGGCAACTGGGAGAAGTACCGCGGCCCGCTGACCACGCTTTCGACGCATGAGTACGCGGCGTTGAGCCCGGCCCAGCAGAAGCGCTACCGGCGCATGCGCCATCTGGCTTTCGCGCCGTTGGCGGGCTTCGTGTACTTGATCTTCAACCCGCGCGTGAACTGGGTGAAGGGCAATGTGCAGTTGCTCGCTCACATGGTGCGCGGCCGCGGCCCGACCACGTTCCAGACTAGGTACTGGAAGACTTGGCGCGAGTACCGGCACATGAGCGCGAACAACTTAGTGCTCATCAGCGCGTGGATCGTGCTCAGCCATCTCGTGGGCACCGGCAACTTCTTCGCCATCTACTTGTCGACGCTCTCCATCTCTGGTGGCGTCGGCATCTTGCTGTTCACGGTGCAGCACAACTTCGACCAGTCGTATGCGGCTCCGACAGCAACATGGAGCTACGACCAAGGTGCTCTGCATGGCACGAGCTTCCTTGTGCTGCCTAGTTGGATGAACTGGTGCACGGCCAACATCGGCTACCACCATGTGCATCACCTGTCCTCGGCGATTCCCAACTATCGCTTGGTCGCGTGCCACAAGGAGAACGCCGAGCTGTTCGTCGATGTTCCTAGGATCACGCTGCGCCAAGTGCCCGCAGCGGTGAGCTGCCTCCTGTGGGACCCGGAGGCGGAACGCATCATCTCCTTCGCCGAATACGAGCGCACAGCCGTGGCGCAACGCGCGTAGTCTTCGTGCTCTAGGCGCGCGTCACGCGCCGGAGCAGGTACACAGCACGTTCGAACAGGCTAGTTGCGTAGAGCACCTGCGCTTGCGCACGCGAACCGCTGCTGTCGACTGCCGCTGCATTGCGACGGATCGCTTCCATCTGCTCGCTACGGTCGGAGGTCATCTGACGGAGCAGTTCGCGGTCAAGCTCATCGCCACCGCGACCGACATCGATCGCCGTGCCAAGCATCGTGTCCAGGCTCTCGACCAGCAGTCCGCCGAGCACCCTCTGCGGTGCATCAGACGGGATGGCGACGACAGCATCAGCCAACGCTGCGAGGTTGACGGCCAGTTCGCCCAAGGCTTGCTGACGATCACCGGCCGTAAGGTACTGTCGCGTCGTCTCGGGACTGTTCGCGTGCTCGAGTACTTCGGCAAGGAAGCCGTCGATCTCGGTGTCCAGAGTGGCAAGGCTCTCGGCCAATACGCGCGCGTCAAGTCCGCTTGCAGCTGCACCATCCAAACGCGCACGATCCAACAGAGCAGGCGTCGCCTCCAAGAACCTTTGGGACTCCTTTGCGACGAGCTCGAGCGCTACCTCCGCCTCCTCTGTTGCGTCCGGTGTCAAATAGCGTAGACGAGCAAGGCTTTGTTCCTCGCTCTCCGGCGCGAGTCGCGCAAGGAGCGCCTCGGCATGACGCATCAAAAGCATCGCACCCAGCGGGCAGAGCAACATCTGGATGAGAAAGCCCGTAGCCAGAGTCGACTCGAGACCTAGCCCCAGCTGACCGAGAAGATCGATGAGGTTCGGCCAGCCAGT
>CAIKQM010000716.1 GCA_903829565.1 uncultured Planctomycetota bacterium | reverse complement strand
TGCATGCACGCCAGCATCGTGCGGAGCGCGCAAGGTGGTGGCGATCCACGCAGCAAGCGTCTGCATCTCACCGCGTCCAAGCCCGCGCGTGGTCATCGCTGCCGTGCCCAAGCGAATGCCCGAGGCTTGCATGGGCGGGCGCTGATCATACGGGATCAAGTTCTTGTTGCAGGTGAGGTTGACCGAGTGCAGCAAGTGCTCGGCTTCCTTGCCGGAGAGCCCGGTAGCCGAGATGTCGACGAGCATCAGGTGGTTGTCCGTTCCACCTGACACAATGCGCAAGCCGTGCTCGACCAACGCAGCCGCCAACGTGCGTGCGTTCTCGACCACTTGGCGCTGGTACGCGACGAACGAGGCCTGCGAGGCTTCGCGCAAGGCCACGGCTTTGGCCGCGATCACATGCATCAACGGTCCGCCCTGACCACCGGGGAACACAGCCGAGTCGATCTTCTTGATCAACTCCGCGTCTGCCAAGACCATGCCGCCACGCGGCCCGCGCAAAGTCTTGTGCGTCGTGAAGGTGACCACATCCGCGATGCCCACGGGCGTCGGATGCACCTTCGCCGCGACTAGGCCGGCGATGTGGGCCATATCAACCAAGAGGCGCGCGCCGCACTCCTTGGCAATGGCTCCAAAGGCCGCGAAATCCAGCGTGCGCGAGTAGGCCGACGCACCGGCAATGATCAACTTGGGCCGCTGCGCAAGAGCCAAGTCGCGCACGCGATTCATGTCGAGCAGCTCGCTCTCCTTCTCGACGCCGTACGACACCACTTTGTAGTAGTGCCCCGAAAAGTTCTTCGGGTGGCCGTGCGAGAGGTGACCACCGTGATCGAGCGACATCGCCAAGATGGTGTCGCCTGGCGCGATCAGCGCCATGAAGGCCGCCATGTTGGCCTGCGTGCCCGAGTGCGGTTGCACATTGACTCCCGCAGCACCGAACAGCGCTTTGGCGCGCTCGCGACACAGGTCTTCGACCGTGTCCACATGCTCGCAGCCACCGTAGTAGCGCTTGCCCGGGTACCCCTCGGCGTACTTGTTGGTCAGCACCGTCCCCATGGCCGCGATGACTTCGCGCGACGCATGGTTCTCCGACGCGATCAACTCCAGTTGCGTCTCTTGACGCGTGCGCTCGAGATCGACCGCCGCCCACAGCGCGTCATCGGTGCGTACACTGCCGCTCGGTTGCTGGCTCATTGCTTCACGCCTTGCTTGTAGGTGCCACTCTTGTCCGGATCCGGTGTGCCGTCTTCCAAGTAGAAGGTCCACTCACCGTCTTGCGCGCCGGCCACGAACTGACCGCGCACCACGAGTCGGCCTTGAGGGTCGCGCTCTTCCACCGGACCGTCGGGCACACCGGCGCGATAGACCAAACGCTTGTGCAACGCGCCACCCGGATGGCGCACGCTCCACTCGCCGTCTTGGCGGCCTGCCGCATACGCGCCCTCCATGTGGAGCGAGCCATCGGCGTGCCAAGCACTCCAAGGACCTTCTTGCTGACCGGCGCGGTACTCGCCTTGAGATGCCTTGTTGCCGTTCTCAAACCAAGCCGTCCACAGGCCTTCTTGCACACCGGCTGCATAGGTGCCTTCGCGCTTGGCTTGGCCGTTGGGCCAATACTCGGCAAAGGGGCCTTGCCACTTGCCATCCACCGCCTCGCCTTTGGCGCGTGGCGTGCCGTTGTCAAACCAATCGGTAAACGGCCCCGTTTGACGGCCCTTGTCCCACGCCGCCTCCAGTTGTTTGGCGCCCGACTCGTAGTACACGGTCCAGCGGCCGTGTTGCGCTCCGTCGAGGTACTCGCCTTGACGCTTCAAGTTCCCATTGGCGTAGCGCTCGACATAGGCGCCCTGCCGCCGGCCATCGACCCAACGCGCGGTCTCGTGCGGCGCGCCGTTTTCGTAGAAGGTGCTTTCATCACCATCTTGCACGCCGGTCTTCCACGACTTTTCGCTGCGCTTGACGCCGCTGGGGTAATTCTCGAGCCAGGTGCCGTGGTACTGGCCATTGAGCTGCACACCTTGCAAGCCCAGCGCACCCGTCTCGTGCCAATACGACCACGGCCCGTTGGGCTGGCCGTTGGCGTACAGACCTTCGGAGCGTTTTTTGGTTTGGGCCGCGTCGTACCACTCCACCCAAGCCCCATCACGCGGCGGCGCGGGCGGCTTGGAACCACCGCCATCACAGGCGCTGGCGAGGAGAGCGAGACAGACAGCGGCGCAGGCGAGGCGGGCAGTCATAGCGCAGCGATCTTAGAGGCTAGTGGCGCTTGCAATCCAGTACCCTGTGCCTGTGTATCCTGTGCCCGTGTACCGCACCTCCCGTCGTACCTCACTCACCCTCGTGTACTCCTTGGTCCACGCGCTGTGCCTGCTCCTCGTGTGCAGCGCTTGCCGCGACGAACCGCGCCGGCCGAATGTGCTGCTCGTGACCCTAGACACGACGCGGGCTGACTTTTTGTCGTGCTACGGAGCGCGGCCCGGAGCGACCCCCGTGCTGGACGCGCTGGCGGAGCGCGGTGTGCTCTTCCGCGATGCGTATGTGTCCGCGGCGGTCACACCGGTATCGCATGCCACGATTCTCACTGGGCGCGACAATCCGGAACACGGGCTGCGCGTGCTGTCCGGCTTGTCGGGGTACAAGCTGCCGAGCACGGTGCCGAGTCTGGCCACGACCTTGCAGGACGCCGGTTGGCACACAGCCGCGATTCACTCAGCCTTTCCAGTCTCGGGGTTCTTTGGCTTTGCCCGCGGCTTCGAACGTTTTGAAAGTTTCGATGGCGTGATGGCGCCCAGCCGCGCGGGCACGATTTCGTGGGATCTGCAAACCTTGCAGCGCCGTAGCGACGAGACCACGAATCTTGTGGTCGATGAGTTGTCGAGGGACGAGCGCCCGTTCTTCTTGTGGCTGCATTACTGGGATCCGCATGACCCGGTCAAGCTGCCGCCCGCGGAGGCGCTGCCAGCCAACCTGCCGCGCGATGCGAACGGGTTGTTGCTGCCGTCGCGCGAACTGTACGGAGCCGAGGTGTCGTACGTGGACCAGCAATTTGGTCGCGTGCTGCAACGCTTGGAGGAACGCGGCGAGCTCGACAACACCATCGTGGTGGTCGTGGCGGATCACGGCGAAGGCCTGGGCGATCACGGCTGGGAGTACCACCGCATTCTCTACCAAGAGCAGGTGCACACACCGCTCATCATCGCGGGCCCGGGCGTACCCAAGAGTGTGGTCGAGGCCACTGTGCGCAGTTGCGACATCGCGCCGACGATCTGGGATTTGGTGCAGGTGGCTACGCCCGAAGGAGGCAGCGGTCGCAGCCTGTTGGGCTTGATGAAGGGTGCCGCGGAAGCACCGCGCGCGGCCTACATGGATCAGATCAATGGCTACGACCTCAATGCCAAAATGGTCGAGGCGCGGCCGCAGGATGCTTTCGTGTACGGAGTGGTGCACGATGGCTGGAAGCTCTTGTGGAGGCCGCACATGCCGCAGGCTTCGGAGCTGTTCCACTTGCGTGTAGATCCGCGCGAGCAAACCAACCTGTATGCACAGGAACCTGAGCGCGTCGCCGCGCTGCAGAAGCTGCTAGCCGAACGGGGCGGTTTCGTGCTGGCTCCGTTCCCTCCCGAAAGCGGCGCCGATAGCGCCTCGATCCGCGCGGCGTTGGACAAGCTGGGCTACGCTGGCGGTGCGTCGGCCTACCTAGACTCGCGCTGGAGCTGGTTCTGCCCCAGCCACCCGCAATTGCGCAGTGACGAGTTGTCACCCTGCGGGCGCTGCGGCGCCCCTCCGCTGGTGATCGCGCGCTAACTTCGTTTCCTGTCGAGACATAGGGATTCAGCCCGGTACCGGACTGTGGAACGCTGGCACGGGGAGTTACGGAAAAGGCGGCACGGTGGTACCTTTATAGACCACCGATACGAATCTGCAGATGTGCTTGGGCGGTGGGGCCTCCCCGCCGTGGGCACAACCGTACAGTCGACTACCCCCTCAGGATCCTCCCAGCATGAAGCTCCCCTTCCTCGCCGCCGCGTGCCTCGCTGGCTCCGCCTCGGCTCAAGTGTCCTTCTCAGAGATCTACATTTCCCATACTGGCACGGACACGCTTGAGTTCATCGAACTCAAGGGCACGCCGGGCGCCTCGCTCGCGGGCTACATGGTGCTGATCGTCGAAGGCGATGCCACCGGCGCTGGCACCCTCGACCGCGCCTACAATGTGGGTGCGGGCACGATCCCGGCCAGTGGCTTGTATGTGCTCGGCACGCCGACCGTGGCCAACGTGAACCAGCCGCTCAACGCGCAAGACAACTTCGAAAACGGCACCGAGACGATCTACCTCGTCAACACCACCAACCAAGCTGCCATCACGGCGCTGATTGGCACGAACATCGTCACCACGCTGCCCGCCACGCAAATTCCGGTGCTGTCGACCATCGTCGAAGCAGTCGGCTTCGCTGACAGCGGCATTGCGACCACGGACGCCATCTTCGACAGCGCCACCGTGTTTGGCCCGGACGGCACCAACTTGCCCGCCGGTATCTGGCGCTGCGGTGATGCCCCGTCCCAGTGGGCCACTGGCTTCCTCAACTTTGACCCGCTCCTCACGACGGGCAACACCCCGACGCCGGGCGCTGCCAACATCGTGTGTGGCATCACCCCGCCGAACTCCGGTGTGGCTTACTGCTTCGGTGACGGCTCGGGCACGGCCTGCCCCTGTGGCAACGCTTCGGCCGTCGGCGCCGAAAGCGGCTGCCTCAACTCGCTGGGCGCAGGTGGCAAGCTCGTGGCGACCGGCAACGGCAGCCTGACCTCGGACACCATCGTGTTGACCGGCTCGGGCATGGCCAACAGCTCGGCGCTGTACTTCCAAGGCACGACCCGCACCGCTGGTGGCGTGGGCGCCGCCTTCGGTGACGGTCTGCGCTGCGCCAGCGGCACCGTCGTGCGTTTGGGCACCACGGCCAACGTGGCGGGCAACTCGAGCTACCCGACCGCAGGCGCCCAAAGCGTCTCCGTGAAGGGCTTGATCACCGCTCCGGGCACCCGCACCTACCAAGTCTGGTACCGCAACGCGACCGTGTTCTGCAACCCGGAAACGTTCAACGTGACCAACGGCTGGGAAATCGTCTGGGCGCCCTGATGGCGTAATGGCATAGGCGCAGATCGCCTAGGTCGCCGCACTGGCAACTCGGGCCCTTCCGTCACCTCGGTGTCGGAAGGGCCCGACGCCATTACAGGCTCACCGGAGCTACAAGCACGGATCGTTGTCCATGCCCGGCGTGCCCGTATCGAAATTGGTGGGCGACAACGGTGTGCTGGAATGGCACCACAGAGAAGGATCGTCATTGAGGAACGCGTAGCGCGCCTCATTGCGCACCTGGATGGAGCGTCCCGGCAAGTCCGGCCACAAGACACCGTCATCCCACGCCACTCGATCCACCATCACGCCATTGGGACGCGTGAGGATGACGGAGTCGGCTCCATTGCCCAGAGAGTAGCCACTCCACTGGTAGTCCACAGCGACCCCTCCATTCAGGGCCATGTCCGTACTGGCCCCGAGAAGAATCGAACGGCCCGGACGAATGCGCACACCATTGCCACCATTGGCAATCACGTGCCAATTGCCCGCATCATCCGTGAGAATCCACCCCTCGAGATTGACGCGGTGCGGAAGGTTGTTGCGCACCTCGATCCATTCGCCGCGCGTGTCGCTGACCGTCGACGGATCCTTCATAAATTCCGTGATCGCCACCTCGCCCGTCTGCATACCGCCGGCAAAGGCCACCGTCGGAAACGCAGACGAGGGCGTTGCCTGCATCTGGGTCTGCATTTGGGCCTGTGCCTGAGTTGCCAGCCCCGCCACCACCACCACACTCGTCAGTACTTCGGTCTTCAAGGTCTCTCCTTAGATGAAGGAACCGCGCCACCGCGGCGCTTTCCTCGCTGACCCTGACGAGCGGGATACCCTCTGCGTCGCATAGAGAAGTGCGACTTAGTGCCAAGCACCACGAGTTCCGGCACTTGCACGCCTTGACGAGTTTGAGATTCGGGGGGAGACTTGACGGACGGGGCGGAACCCACGGGCACCCCCTTTCCGTCCCACCCACGCACCATGCGCACGCTGCTCGCCCTCATCGTCCTCGCCCTACCCGCTCTGGCCGTGACGCCCGCCCCGCAAGGGCCGGTTCCGACCACCATCGAGGACTTCCATGCGCCGGGCACCCAGCCCAACCGGCTCCTGAGCCCGATTTACCCCTCGATCAACTGCACCGGCTGCCATAGCGGCTACGACCCCGACCAAGAGCCCTACGAGCGCTGGTCGGCCTCCATGAAGGCGCAGTCCGCTCGCGACCCGATCTTCCACGCCGCCCTCGCCATCGCCAACCAAGACGCCACTGGTGCAGGCGAGTACTGCCTGCGCTGTCATGCTCCGGGCGCATGGCTCGACGGCCGCAGCACGCCACCCGATGGCACTGCCTTGGATAACACCTTGGGTGATTATGACGGTGTGACCTGTCACTTGTGTCACCGCATGGTGGACCCCTTCCCGGCGCCTGAAAATCCGGCCATCGACGACCGCGTGCTGCTGTACACCCCGGAGCTGCCGGTCACGCCGAACAACGCCCAGTTCGTCATCGATCCGCAAGATGTGCGCCGCGGCCCGTTTGATCTGGGCCCGAACTTCTTCTTCCACGATTGGCGTCAGAGCCCGTACCACCAAGAGTCGCTGATGTGCGCGACCTGCCACGACTTGTCGAACCCGACTTTGTCCAAGCAACTTGACGGTAGCTACCAACTGAATGCTCTAAACCAACGCGCGCCGAGCAACAACAAGTTCGACCAGTTCCCGGTCGAGCGCACGTACAGCGAGTGGACGCAGTCGCAGTACGCGCGCCTGCCGGTCGACACGCGCGATGCGCAGCATCCGCAAGGCCGCTTTGGCGGCAACAAGTACGCCGTGCAGTCGTGCCAGGACTGCCACATGCCGGACACCACCGGTCAAGGTTGCGCGCCGGTCTTTGGTGCGCCGGTGCGCAGTGATCTGCCGCTGCACAACTTCAACGGCAGCAACAACTGGGTGTTGCTCGCCGTGCGCGCCCTGTGGCCGGACAGCGAAACGGGTCTGACCGACAGCTCGGTGACCAAGGCCTTGCAGCGTACGGCCGAGATGCATGATCGCGCCTCGGACCTGCACACCTCGATCGACGGCAACGAGTTCCGCGTGCGCGTTGTCAACCAAACTGGACACAAGCTGCCCACCGGTTACACGGAAGGCCGTCGCGCTTGGTTGAACGTCAAGTGGTTCGACGCGCAGAACAACTTGATCAGCGAGGTCGGAGCCTACGATCCCGCCACCGCCGTGCTCGACAAGGTCGGCACCAAGATCTACGAAGGCGAGCTCGGGCTCGACGCGCAACAAGCGGCCGCCACCGGTCGCCCGGTGGGCAAGTCCTTCAACTTCGTGCTCGTGAACACGTGGCTCAAGGACAACCGCATCCCGCCGCGTGGCTACACCTCGACGGGCTTCCAATCCGTGCAGGCTGCGCCGGTCAGCGCCGCTTACGCCGAAGAGCAGTACTGGGACGAGACGGCGTACACGATTCCGGCCGGAGCGGTGCGTGTGGAAGTCGCGCTGCGGCACCAGACGACGACCAAGGAGTACATCGAGTTCCTGCGTGACACCAACACCACGAACAACACTGGTACGGTGGCCTACAACCAATGGGTGCAGCACGGGCGTTCCGCACCGGCCTTGCTGGACCAGGCCAGCGTGACTCTGTCGGGCCAGCAGCCGTTGCCGTCCGTTGAGTACGGCGTGTCCAAGACCACCTCGCTGGCGACCACGCCGCGCCTAGTAGCAGTTGGTTCCCCCAGCGCTTCGCTCGCGGGCTTTGGCTTGCGCGTGGAGGCTGCCATCCCCGGCTCGCAAGTGGTGCTCAAGTCCAGCACCACCTCGGCTTCTGTGCCCTTCAATGGCGGGACCTTGTACTTGGGCGCCGCCCAGCAAGTTGTGGGGCGCGCGCAGTTGGATAGCGCGGGCTCAGCGACCATCACCATCCCGACCGCGGGCCTGGGCGGACAAGCACGCAACTACCAGGCGTTCTTCCGCGACAACGGGGCCAGCTTCCGCTACGGCTTGACGCACGGCCTGCATGTGCGCTTCGTGAACTGAGCTCTACGCCAGCGAGATCGGTACCATGCGCGCCATGGTGCTGATCAAACGCTTGGTGGTCGCGGTCCTGTTGCTTGTGCTGGCGGCCTTGGGCTGCGTGTGGTTCTTCCTCGATCCGATCGTGGAGGCCGCCGTGTCGCATGGCGGCACCGAGGCTGCTGGAGTGCCCGTCAAGCTGGAGACAGCGGATGTGTCGCTGACAGCGAGCACCGTGCGTCTGGGCGGTTTCAGCATCGCCAATCCGCAGGGCTGGTCGGAGCGACCGTTCTTCGCCTTGCGCGAAGGTGGTTTGAAGCTGCGTGATTCGACGGTGTTTTCCGATGCGATCGAGATCGAAACGCTGGATCTATCCGGTATCGAACTCTCGCTGGAACGCTCGGCCAGTGGATCCAACTGGGATCAGATTCTGGCCAACCTGCAGCGCACCGCACAGTCGCAGCCTGCACCGGAGGCCCCTGCCGAGAGCGGTCCGACACGCGCCCTGCGCGCCAAGCTCATCGCCATCCGCGACGTGCACGTGACCGTCGAGATCAACGGTGTGCCGTGGGTGTCCGGCAAGAAGGAACTCATTGTGCCGTTGGTGGAAGTGCGCGACTTCAAGAGCGATGGAACCATGACGGAGATCACGGGCGCGTTGCTGTCGGCACTGCTGCGCGCTGTGTTGGATGCTGCGCTCACGCAAGGCACGGATTGGTTGCCCAAGGAGATCACGAAGGACCTCGGCGTCGATCTGAAGGCGTTGCGCAAAGCGCTCGATGAACCCGGCTTGGTGCCCGAGTTGCTCGACAACGGCAAACAGCTGCTACAGGGAGTCGAATCGCTCTTCGACAACAAGAAGCGCTGATCCTCGCACGGCTCAGCCCGCATCCTCGGGCAGCGGTACGCCCGCTTCGCGCCACTCTTTCAAACGCTGGTAGATCTTGGCGCGCGAGATGCCAAGGATGTCGGCAGCGCGTCCCTTGTCACCACTGCACGCACTGAGAGCTTTCGCAATGGCCAGGCGTTCGATCTCGGCCAGCGTAGTCAGCGGCACGCCCTCCGGTTCGAGCTTGCGCGCAGTCAGTTCCTGAGGCGGGCGCACCAGTTGCGGATCGTTGATGCTGCCATCAGACAACGCGCACAAGCGTGCCACTTCGTTGCGCAACTCACGCACATTGCCAGGCCAAGCGCGTCGCACGAGCGCAGCCATCACCTCTGGTGTCAGGGTCCATGTGCGCGACAAGCGCGAGGTCTCCATGCGCAAGAAGTGCTCCACCAACATGGGCACATCTTCGGGGCGTTCGGCCAAGCCCGGCATGCGGATGCGCAAGCCGTCAAGGCGATAGTACAAGTCCGCGCGGAACCGCCCCACGCGCACTTCGTGTTCCAGATCGCGGTTGGTCGCCGTCACCAGACGCAACGACACGCTGCGCCCGCGCGTCTCCCCCAAGCGTCGAATCTCGCCTGTTTCCAGCACGCGCAAGAGCTTGGCTTGCACATCGAGCGGCAGTTCGCCGATCTCATCGAGGAACAGCGTGCCCCCGTTGGAGCTTTCGATCAGGCCTGCGCGATCGTTGTCGGCCCCGGTGAAGGCACCGCGCTTCCAACCAAAGAGTTCCGCCTCCACCAAGGCCAACGGAATGGAGGCCAGACTCTCGCGCACAAACGGCCCACCCGCGCGCAACGAGCGCGCATGAATGGCGCGTGCGGCAAGTTCCTTACCCGTACCCGACTCACCCACGATCAATACCGGCAAGGTCGCCGGTGCTGCACGTTCGATGAGTCGCTGCACATCACGAATGACGGCTGAACGTCCCACCAATCCATGCGTGGGTTGCACTTGACGCAGTTCGGCAAGCATCGTTTCCGTGCTGCGCAAGTCTTGTTCGGTGTTCTGCACTTGGAGTTGCAGACGACGCGTGGTCTCACGCAACTCCGAGAGGCGCTTCACTTGACGAATCGCCAAAGCAGCTTGGTCGGACAACAAGCCCAACAAGTACTCCGCGCGATCGCCAAAAGCTCCGGTACGCACACGATGGTCCAAGTAGATGACGCCACTCGTGCGTGCATCCACCAAGAACGGCGCACACAAGATCGAACGTAGCTCCAAGGCTACGATCGACGGTGAAGAACCCAGCGTGGGATCCTGACCTGCGTTCGACAAACGCAGGATCGTGCCCATGCGCAACGTCTCGCGCAGAATCGAAGTCGAGACTTCGTGCTCCGGCGACTGAATCTCGCCCTGCTTGCTGTCACGCGCTGTGTCGAAGATGAAGCGGCCGTCCTCGGCCAGAATCAAGAAGCCGCGCTCTGCGCCAGTGACTTCCAGTGCGCTCTCAACGATGGCAGCCAGCAAGGCCGGCAAGTCCTCTTGCGCGACCAAACGACGGTTGATGGCGAGCAACTGCTTGAGCTCGCTTTCCTCGCCGCGCACTTCTACGCGCTCGAGTGCCCGCAGGTCTTCGGGCACCGGATCGGGGCTACCCAACAAACGCCGCAGGAGCTCGGCCGACTCGGCTTCCGAGAGCCCCGAACAGCAACTGCGCACCAAGTCGAGGGCCAGCGTGCGGTCCTCTTTGGAACGCGGAGCGTCGCCACGCGCCGCCAGAGCCGCATACAAGCGTGCGGCGCGATCATTGCGGCCGCGACGGAGCAGGTCCTCGGCCATATCACGCACGGCGTTCGGATCGAAGCGTTCCGC
>CAIKQM010000715.1 GCA_903829565.1 uncultured Planctomycetota bacterium | reverse complement strand
GCCGGCACGGAACCGAATGGTGAGTCGCGTCGGCCGTCGATCAGCGCTGACGGTCTCTATGTCGTGTTTGAGTCCAAGGCTGACAACCTGGTCAGCGGCGACACGAACGGTGTGTGGGATGTGTTCCTTTGGGAACGCCAGACAAACAGCGTGCGGCGTCTCAGCGTGCGCACCGATGGCACGCAAGCCAATGGTGACTGCCTGAATGCGCGCATCAGCGCCGACGGGTCGACGGTCGTGTATGAAAGCCGCGCCACGAACCTCGCCGATCAAGACACCTCACCCTCACTCGACATCTATGTGCATGTGCTCGCCAGCGGCGAGACGCGCATCGTCAGCCTGACGCACCAAGGCGTGCTCGCTGATCGCGAGTGCCGCAACCCCGCGATCTCGGCCGATGGCACGCGCGTCGCCTGGGATACGGACGCCACCAACATGGTGTTCTGGGACACGAACGGCCACTCGGACGTCTTTGTGCGCGAACTGGCCACGAATCAACTGTGGCGCGCCAGCTTGGCCAGCGTGTGGACGGAAGGCGATGGTCCTTCGCGCAAGCCGGCCTTGTCGCCCGATGGCCGCAAGGTGGCCTTCGAAAGCGCGGCAGCAACCCTGATTCCGGGTGACACGAACTACCAAACCGACATCTTCGTGCGCGATTTGCAGCTGCAAACCACGCAGCGCATCTCGGTCTCGACAGCCGGCGCCGAGGGCCAACTGCCTTCGACCGATGCGTGCTGGTCGAGCGACGGCCGCTGGGTGTCGTTCTTGTCGGAGGCCTGGAACTTCGTCGCGGGCGATGTGAACAACTTCACCGATGTCTTCGTGCGCGACATGGCGCTCGAGCGCACGGTGCGCGTCAGCCGCGGCCGCCACATGACGGAGACCTCGAACCACGCGCGTGCGCAACGCATCTCGGGCTCGGGTCGCTGGGTGGTGTATGAGACCGATGCCTTCAACATCGTCTCTGGCGACACCAACGGTTGTGCGGATGTGTTCCGCGTCGACTGGATGGCGGATCTGGGCCTAGAGACCGCGACATACTGCGAAGGCAAGCTCAACTCGGCCGGTTGCGTGCCCCAGATGGGCTGGACTGGCACAGCGAGCCTGTCGGCTGGCTCGGGCTTCGTGATCGAAGGCCACAACTGGCGCAACCAGAAGCTCGGCCGCTTCATCTACTCGGTCAGTGGCCCCGACGCGCGCCCCTTCTTTGGTGGCACGCTGTGTGTCAAGTCGACCATCTATCGCGGCCCCACCGTTTCATCGGGTGGCAACGCTGGTGGCAACGATTGCAGCGGTGTGTTGCGCCTGGACTTCAATCGCTTCCTCGCGGGCCAACTGTGGCCCCAGCCGGCACCGGCACTGCTGCATCCTGGCACCACGGTCTATGCCCAGTGGTACGGCCGCGACAACGGCCTGCCTTTGCCGAACAACATCAACCTCTCGGATGGCTTGCGCTTTGTGATCCAACCTTGAGGTCGTGACGACGCGAGTGCAGCTCGCGTTGCTACGAAGAAGGCGCGGCCTGGGGGGGTCGCGCCTTCTGCTTTTGCTGCGCGCACTTTCTTCCGCGCACGAGTCCAAGATTCAGTCACTGCGAAAGGCTTTCGCGCTTCGCTGCTGAAACGTTTTCGCTTCACATAAGAAGAGACTCTCGCAGCAGAGAGCAGGGATAGCGTTGCTGTGGATTCCCGTCTCGACGGGCATCCGTGCACAACAACCGCTAACTGACTCTCCGCAATGAACCTCAACAACCAGACGCATAGACCCGCACGCGGCAGCCACATGTTGCCGACGATGCTTGGCCTTGTCGCTGCTTCCGCACTGCTCTTGCCCGACGCAACGGGCCAAAGCGGACGCAAGAGCGGCAACGGCACCACCATGGGCGAAGTCGCCGGCGGCCCCGAAGAAGTGTCTTCAGCGGGCCCCTTGTCCTCTTTGCCGATCCCTTTGCCGGCCAACCTGCAGGCCGACTACATCCGCGACTTCCAAGCCGCGGTGAGCTTGGGCAAGGCCTTCTTCTGGGACATCCAAGCCGGCTCGGATGGTGCGACCGCCTGTGCGACGTGCCACTGGCAGGCAGGTGCGGACTCACGCACGATGTCCCAGCTGCACCCAGGCTTCGACGGCACCTTTGACCAGCTCGGCTCAGGTGGCGGCGGTGTCAACTACACCGTGAAGGGAACCGACTTCCCCTTCACCCAGCGCACCGATCCGAACGATCATGATTCGGATGTCGTCCGCGACAGCAACGATCGCTTGACCTCGTCAGGCGTACCGGCGCGTACCTTCACAAGCGTCACGCCTGGCGTGGCCGAAGAACAAGGTGTCAAGCAAACGGGACATCCGTTTGCGATGCATGGCATCAATGTCGGTCAAACGGCCGGCCGCAACGCACAGTCGGTGATCAACACGATCTACAATGTGCGCTCCTTCTGGGACGGCCGCGCCGACAGCGTCTTCAACGGCGTCAACCACCTTGGTGCCCGCGATACGAGCGCCAAGGTGCTCAAGCTCCAAGGGGATGGCACTTTGGCGTGGGTATCGGTCGCCATTCAGCCGGCCTCGTTGGCCAGCCAAGCGGTGGGCCCAGCCCTCTCCAGCGTGGAGATGAGCTACGACGGCAAAGCCTTCAAAGAGCTTGGCCGCAAGATGCTGTCGATGCGTCCGCTCAAGGACCAAGTGGTCGACACCACGGACTTGCACTTGGGCGCATTGTCGGACTACCCCAACCGCGGCTTGCAGCCGTCTGTCAAGTATTCCGACATGATCAAGGCCGCCTTCCACGATCAGTGGTGGAACGGCCAGGGCCGCACCAGCGGCTTCACCCAAATGGAGCACAACTTCTCGCTCTATTGGGGCCTCGCGATCATGTGCTACGAGTCGACGCTCGTGTCGGACCAGACGCCGTGGGACCGCTATGCGGCCGGTGACGAGTCCGCCCTGACCGACGAACAGAAGGAAGGCCTCAACATCTACATGAGCGGTGGCGCGGCCTGCAACGCGTGCCACATGGCGCCGGAGTTCGCCGGCGTGACCTGGTCACAGTACAACGCTGACGGCTGGATCGAGCGCATGGCCACGGCCGACTCGCTAGCCGAAGGTGAAGCAGTTTTGACAACCTTCCCGGACCCGTCGCTCAACATCTTGGGCGTCGATCCGCGGGGCAAGCTGTTAGAAATCCGCACTCCGCAAGGCGAGCTTGTTGCTCGCGGCATGGTGCCCGGCATTCCAGGCGACTGCACCCTCAGTGAAGTAGAAGTGGAACTGGCGGCTGGTCCGGTTGCACCGATGCCTCCCGCAGGTTCAGGCCTTGAGCCTCTGTTTGCCGCCACCTTGGAGGTTGCTGTGCACGAAGAACCGCTGCCGAGCGGACTGTGCAATGTGTCCTTGGAGGTCGGCATGCAGTGGGGTCCTGACCCCGCGTTGCCGGCAGGCAACTACGAAGTGCGTTTGGATGGCGTGGCCGTGGCGACGCTGACCATGGGCACTCCGCAGAGCGTTGGCATCTACGACCGCGGCTTCTACAACCTCGGCGCGCGTCCGACCTTTGAAGATCTGGGCAACGGCGCTTCGAGCTCCGTTGGACCGCTCTCGATCGTCGAGCGCCTCAAGCAAGGTGATCCCACGGTGGCGCACCTGATGCCGAACCCGCCGATTGGTGCCAACGAACGTTCGCAGATCGCAGGCACCTTCAAGACGCCTGGTTTGCGCAACATCGCCTTGACCGGTCCGTACTTCCACCATGGTGGTGCATCGACGCTCGAGCAGGTCATCCAGTTCTACGCTCGCGGTGCTGACTTCGCTGAAGTCAACGCGGCGGACCTCGATGCTGACGTGGAAGGTGTGGGCACCTTGCGCAACAGCCCGGAGAAGCAAAAGGCCTTGGCCACGTTCTTGCGTGAAGCCTTGACCGACCCGCGCGTGGTCAATCGTTCGGGCCCCTTCTGTCACCCGTCGTTGCCGCTCAAAGACGGCTATCTGGGCAACGAACTCATGGTCGTCGACGACGGTCATGGCGAAGCGATGGAGCGCATCACGGAGATCCCGGCCACGGGCGCTGCTGGCACCTCTGTGCCGATGGAAGAGTTCCAGGACCGCATCGAAGGTGGTGTCGAAGTGCTCGTGCACTGCGGCAACACGATCTACGAGAAGGGCCATGAAGGCTGCGGTCAATTCGCCTTGCCGTTCGACAGCAACCGTCACGTGCTCGTCTCGTTGAGCACACGCCCCACGGCGAACGTGACCATCGACCTGTCGAGCTCGGCACCCTCGCAAATGAGCGTGGAGCCGCAGCAACTGGTCTTCACTCCGGATGATTGGTTCCACCCGCAAGAGATCCGCGTGAACGGTGTGCAAGACGGCCAGCACGACGGCAACTCCGTTGTGACGGTCATCACCTCGCATACCTCCTCATCGGATCCGCGCTATGCGGGCTTGCCCGTGGAAGACCTGCACTACAACGTGCAGGACTCGACCCACATGGTGAAGGTCGTCTACGTGGATCAAACCACGCCGAATCCGACCTTCGAGAACGGCAGCTACCAGCACCCCTACGACACCATCGCCGAAGCGCTCGCTTGCGCTGATGACGGTGCGTTGATCGAAGTGGGCTGGGGCACCTATCGCGAGAACCTCGTGATCCAGGGCAAGAAGGTCCTGTTGCGCAGCTACGCCGGTGCCACCATCGACGGTGGCGGCAACGGCCCGTGCGTCACGGTCTTCGGTCGTGGCACGCGCGGCACGCAGCTGATCGGCTTCCGCATCGTGAACGGTGGCAACCAGAACGCTGAAGCTGGTGGTGTGCTGATCACCGACAGCTCGGATGTGCTGATCGACGCCTGCTACATCGGTGGCAACACCGCCATGAACGGTGCCGGCGTCCACGTGCGCAACAGCTCGAAGGTCACCTTCCGCGATGCGACGCTCGACGGCAACTCGGCCACGCAAGACGGTGGTGGTTTGTATGTGAACGGCGGCATGGCCAACCTGGCTCTGTCGTGGGTCCGCAACAACACCGCGGGCAACAAGGGTGGTGGTGTGCACTCGATGAACTCGGCCAAGCTCTTGGTCGACAACTCGGCGCTCGACCACAACCTCGCCGGCCAGTTCGGTGGCGGCTTGTTCTTGAATGGCGGCACAGCGGACTTCCGCAACGTGCGCGTCATGGAGAACACGGCCGGCCAGCAAGGTGGCGGCGTGCACGCCGAGAACTCCGTCGTGATGAAGCTGCGTGGCGTCAAGGTCACGAACAACACCGTCACACAAGCAAGTGGCGCCGGTGGTATGTGGCTTGATGGCGGCATGCTCGACTTCGGCAGCGTCACGATCGCTGACAACAGCGGCTTGGAAGTCTTCTTCATGAACTCCAACGCAGCTTGGATCCACAACTCCATCATCTGGGGTGGCGGCCAAGGTGCAGCGATGGGTACGAACGTCTCCCATGCGTTCCCAGGCGTCGTCGAGTACTCGATCGTCGACTGGAACGGCTTCGCTGCCACGGGCTTCCTCACCAGTGATCCCATGTTCTTGGATGGAGCTGGTGGCCAGCACGGCTTGCGTGCTGGTTCGCCTGGTCTCGACTCGGGTGATCCCTCCGAGCAAGACCCTGATGGTTCGCGCATTGACATGGGCGCGCACCCAGTAGTCGGCAGCTGAGTCTCTAGCAGTGTTGTGCATGTGCGGCCCGCTCGGACCATCACGGTCCGGGCGGGCCGCACGCTTGCGAGGCAGAAACAAACTTCCGCGTGGAAACGCTTTCCTGCGCTCTGCAATTGCGAGCTGAATCCAACCGCAGCATTCGCCTTACACCCCCATTCTTTGGTGCGCACAGCAGGCGACCGCGTCTTGCGCGCAACCTCTCTCCTCTCGCAACACCGCATCATGAGCAACACACCCGACACGAATGGCGGCCTTAGCCGCCGTGGCTTCAACCTCCTCGCAGGAGCTGGCGCGATGCTGGGCCTCGCAGGAGCTGCATCTGCGCGACCGCAAGGTGGTAACTGCCGCGGCAGTGGCACCACGCCGGGTGGCGGCTTCGATGGCAACGGCGCTTCGCTACCTTCTTCGCCGTTCACCTACGTGCCGTTCACGCGCGAGATGCCGAAGCCCCCGGTCAAGGCGCCTTGCGCCATCATTGACCCGACCAATCCGACGCAGTCGAACAACCTGCCGTGGCAACCTGGCAACTGCCATCACGGCGTGGCGCCGGAGTACTTCAACCAGCCGAGCGATTGGCAAGCCGGCCCGCTCAAGCTGTACGAGATGGACCAGAAGGACGGCGTGCACGAGATCATTCCCGGCGTACAGACGCCGATCCGTGGCTATGACGGCATCTACCCTGGCCCGACCTTCCGTTCGCGCATGTGCGAACCGATGGTGTTGCGCGTCAAGAACAGCTTGAACACGCAGACCAGCGTGCACTTGCATGGTGCGCACAACCCGGCGCACTGCGATGGCTACCCGAACTTCTATGTGTCGCCCGGCCAGCAGCGCGACTACTACTACCCCAACATCTGCCCGCGCAAGCCCGATGGCAGCGGGCAATGGGACACGACCGAGTCACCGTCGACCATGTGGTACCACGACCACGGCATGGACCTGACCGCGGAGAACGTGGTCATGGGCATGGCGGGCTTCCACATCTTCACGGATGCGCTGGAAGAGCAGCTTGTGGCCGACAATGTGTTGCCGGGCGGCGATCAAGACTTGCCGATCGTGCTGCAAGACCGTCGCTTGCGCTCCGATGGCACCATCTTCTTTGATGCCCTCGATCACAACGGCTATCTCGGCGACATCATGGTCGTCAACGGCGCTGCGCAACCGTTCTTGCGCGTCCAGCGCCGCAAGTACCGCTTCCGCTTCCTGGATGGTGCCAACGCGCGCTTCTTCTTGTTGCGCTTGACGTGGGGCAACTTCACGCAGATCGGCAACGACAGCTGGCTCTTGCCGCAGGCCATCGAGACCAACGAGCTGTTGCTCAGCCCGGCGAAGCGCACCGACGTGATCGTGGACTTCACCAACGCACCGAACGAGGTGTACTTGGTCAACATCCTCAAGCAGGACAGCGGTCGCGGACCTGGTGGCACCACGGCCAACCCGCAACGCTTGAACCCCGGCGTCCCGATGATGAAGTTCATCGTCGAAGGCCCGGTCGTAGGCAACGATGCCACGGTGGTGCCCGGTACGCCGCTGCGTCCGCACCATTCCATCGCCCCCAGCGAGATCACCACCACGCGTGAGTTCCTCTTCCACCGCTCCAATGGTGCGTGGATGATCAACGGCAAGTTCTTTGACGAGTTCCGCGCCGATGCAACGCCCACCGTGGGCTCGGCCGAGCGCTGGATCCTCAAGAACGGTGGCGGCGGTTGGTGGCACCCGGTGCACATCCACCTGGAGTCGCACCAGATTGTCAAATTGAATGGACAGACGCCGGCACCGTCGCTGCGCTACAAGTCCGATGTGGCCATCCTCGGCCCGAACGACACGGCCGAGGTGCACATGCGCTTCCGCACCTTCACCGGGCCGTTCGTGTTCCACTGCCACAACTTGGAACACGAGGACATGCGCATGATGTTTGTGTTCGATCCGCGGACTAACCCGACGCAGGCCCCGCAACCGATCCAGTCGTACTACCCCTGAGGCCCAAAAGCCCCTCGAGGTAGCCCGAGCGACCCGCGCCCGTCCCTTTAGGCGCGGGTCGCTCCCTATACAGGCGCGACCGAGCGAGACCTTAAGCGCAATGACCGAATGGACTAGGATGTCGGAAATATCTTCCCAAGTTCAGGAATCCATGGTGCCCTGAGAGCGAACTGCACCTGTGGGCAAACCATGAACCAACCGCAACCCTCTCGCCGTACCTTTCAGACCCTCTTGGGCATGGGGGCGTTCTCGTTCCTAGCCTCCAAGGGCCTCTCCGCCGCCGTAGGCCCCAAAGCGGCCACGCAGCCCTTGGCTGACGAGCCGAGCCCCTTCCAGTTCACGCCTTTCACGCGTGACCTGCCGATTCCGGTCACCAAGACGCCCCTGGCACGCATCCCGGGCGCCCTGCCCGCGACCGGTTTGCCCTTCATCCCAGGCGATTGCCGGCACGGGATTGCGCCCGAGTTTGCCACGCGCCCGGCAGCGTGGCAGCGCCATCCGCTGCACCTGTACGAAATCGACCAGCGCGAAAGCGTGGCGGAAATTGTCCCGGGCGTACAAACGCCCATTTGGGGCTACGACGGCCTGTTCCCTGGCCCGACACTGCGCGCGCGCTTGGGCGAGCCGTTCGTGGTGCGCTTCAAGAACAGCCTCTCCCACGCAACCAGCATCCACTACCACGGCGGGCACAGCCCCGCGCACGCCGACGGCTACCCGAACTTCTACGTCGATCCGGGCGAAGCGCGCGACTACTACTACCCGAACATCCTGCCGCAGAACCCCGACGGCACGACGGATGCCGGCGATGCGCCGTCGACCAACTGGTACCACGACCATGCCATGGATGAAGCAGCACACAATGTGCTGTACGGCTTGGCGGGCTTCTACCTAGTCAAGGACGACCTCGAAGCGCAGCTGGAAGCTGACCGCGTCCTGCCGTCAGGTGAATTTGACATCCCCATGTCGTTCGCCGACCGCCGTTTGCGCGCCGACGGCAGCCTGTGGTTCGATCCGCTCGACCACAACGGCTACTTGGGTGACATCCACACGGTGAATGGCATCGCCCAGCCGCGCTTGCGCGTGCAGCGTCGCAAGTACCGCCTCCGCTTCTTGGACGGCGCCAACGCGCGCTACTACTTGTTGCGCTTGTCGGCAGGAGTGATGGTGCGCATCGGCAACGACGGGCATTTGCTGCCTGCCGCGCAAGCAGCCAGTGAAGTC
>CAIKQM010000714.1 GCA_903829565.1 uncultured Planctomycetota bacterium | reverse complement strand
GGGGACATCGCTCAACAGCTCACGGCAGGAACGCTCCGCGGCCGCGAAGTCCTGGCGTGCACAGTGGATGCGTACGATCTCCATGCGCGTCGGCGCATCGAGCGGCAGGCCATCGAGTTGCTGCACAGCTTCGTCATAGCGGCCGAGGCCCGCCAAGAGACCGGCGTACTCGCGGCGAATCTGGGCATTGTCGGGATGCGCTGCGGCCAAGCGCGCATAGCGCTCGCCGGCCTCGAAGCGCAGATCCGCCTCGATCAAGTTGTGCACGAAGAGCAGCTCTGCTTGCAGACGCTTCTCTGCCGGCGCCTGGATGCGGTCCAGCAGCTGGTACAAGCGCGCACACTCGGTGCGTGCTGCATCGTGTTCACCGTTCTTGGCCAAGGCGAAGGCCAGAGCCATCGACATGTCCGTGTCGTCGGGCGCGAGCGTCGTCAGCTTCTTGGAGACGCGCACCATCTCGGGCCAACGCTGGGCCCGCTCGAGGCTGTCCTTCAACAGCACGAGGCGGAACTTGTCGGGTACCGTGGCTTCCATCGTCTCGCGATAGATGCGTGTGAGCTCTTCGCCATCGGATTCAGCGACCGAGCGCTTGAGATGCTCGCGCAGGGCCATCTCATCCGAGTAGGCCGCGCGGAACACACCGTAGAAGACGGGTGCGAGTGCCAGTGCGCAGAACGCTGCGGCAAACGCCGGGGCCAACAGCGGCTTCTCGCGCAAGCGACGCTCGGGACGCAAGGCCGGTGACAACGCACCGCGCTCACGATCGGAGAGCAACGACTGGATGATGCTGCGGCCAGAGCCTTCGAACTTGGAGAACTGCAGCGCGCAGTCCCACAGCGGAGCTCCGCCCAGCGGCAGCGACTCAGCGCGCAGGACACGCGCCTTGCCACGGATGAGTCCCAAGGGCGAGGGGATCTCGAAGTCGAACTCGTCGACACCTTCCGGTGATTGGAACAGCACGCAGCGCAAGCCGCCCGTGCACAAGTCCATCGACACCGTGTGCCAGGTGCGCACGCGGCCTTCGCCGGACGACAGGATCACCGGCAAGTTGAACTCGGGACGATCCGTCTCGCGCTTGGCGCGTTCACGGCCTAAACCAAAGCCACGGCGCGGTGCGTCGCTTTCAAAGCGCGCGAACCACATCGGTACTGCGTACTCCATCGCGATGCGATGCAGCGCGTCCCGCGTGGCATCATCCGTCTCGCTGAACTCGATGCCGTGACGGAAGCACTGCGGACCCTTGCCATCGGCAAAGCCCACGCGACGCTCGCTGAAACGGATCTTGCCCAAGGCCTGCACGGCATTGCCGTTGGCCATGATCTGGAAGCGCGCTTCGCCCGCCGAAGGCAGCGGCGCGTAGGCGATCAAGCCAGCGCCTTGTTCGTTGAGGTCGCTGGTCACGCCCCAACCGGAACGCGTGGCGCCTTCTTCATCGGTGTACTCCCAGCGCACCGGCAGGCCGATCATGTGGCGATAGCCGAAGCGACGGCTCGCGGGCGTCATGGCGCGGCGCACATAGTCGAGCGCCACCTTGGCATGGAACAGCACCAGACCACTGGAGATGCCGAGGCCCAACCAGTCGATCGAGTCCTTGAAGAAGACTTGCATCGCCCAGCCCCAGGTCAGGGCGACGAAGCTCAAGCCGATCAAGAAGATCTGCGGACCGACCAAGGGCAGCAAGCTGGCCTTTTGACGGCCGCGCTTGTTCGTCACGACGAACTTCGACTTGCGGCGACCAAACATGGCGCGCCATGTGCTGCGCGTTTGCGTCCAGAAGCTCGCCATGTTGAAGAACTCAACATGCGCCATCGAGCCGTGACCGGCCGTGGTCTGCTTCATGACAAGCACAATGGACAACATGTAGGCCGCGAAGATCGCGCCCATGGTCCAGGTGAAGTCACGCACCGGCGCGACGCCCGTGAAGAGCATCAGCAACGGTGTGGCGTAGATGGCCATCTTGGGGATGCCACCAGCCCAGTGAATGATCGAGGCCAGGTACGACAGGCGTTGCTGCAGGCTTAGTCCCTGCATGAACAACGGGTTGTCGTAAGCCAAAATGGACAAGTTGCCTTCACCCCAGCGCAAGCGCTGCGTGTGGAAGGTGGTCACATCCGAGGCACCTTGGCCGGCGATCATGCGCTCGGAGACGTAGAGCGACTTCCAGCCCTTCGCGGCAATCTTCATGCCGGTGTGCATGTCTTCGGTGATCGTCTGCACCGCGATGTAGCCGACTTCCTTCAGCGCGCGCCGGCGGAACATGGCCGCCGAGCCGGCAAAGATGACGGAGTTCGTGCGGTTCTTGCCGGGCTGCAGCACCTTGTAGAAGAGCTGGCCTTCGTCCCAGAAGCGACCCTTGTCGTAGTCGACGACGCCTTGGAACGTGTCAAAGTTGTAGAACGCGTGCGGCGTCTGCACCATCGCCAGCTCTTCATCGCGGAAGTAGCCGATGAGGCGCTTGATGAAGTGACGCGCCGGCACGTGGTCGGCGTCGAAGATGATCACGAACTCGCCGTCGGTCTGCTCGAGGGCGTTGTTCATGTTGCCTGCCTTCGCGTGCAGGTTGTTATCACGCGCGATATAGATCACGCCCAGCTCATCAGCCAGCGCCTTCACTTCGGCGCGGCGACCGTCATCCAGCACATAGGTGCGGTGCGGGTATTCCATGGCCACGCACGCTTGCAGCGTGCCGCGCAACATCTGCACGTCTTCGTTGTAGGTCGGCACGAAGACATCGACGGTGCGACCTTCGAGCACCGGTTGTTCAGGCGGTTCCTTGACATCCCACACCTGCAGGAAGAACAAGGCCAGCGAGACGCAGCCCCCACACCTCGGCGAGGTACAGGATCAGCGACGCGAAGACCGCGTAGGGGCTTTCGAGGTTCAGCGTGTAGAGACCCCGATACACCAGGTAGATCGCACAGATCACCAGTGTCAGGAGCATCAGCGGCTGTCGGAACTTGTTCATCATGGCTCGGGGTCCCTTGCCCGACGCCGCACGAGTGCTGCGCCTTGCGATGGGAGTACCTGTCCTCCACAGCAACTCTGATCTCCAACCGTGCCGGGGGTCGGCACGGAGGTGGGGACATTGCGTGACTGGGGAGGAGGGACCTCACCCTTTTCGGAACAAGGTTCCTTCCAGCCGTACCCGAAATGCCGCTCGGGAAGCGATTTCCTATCCCGGAGGTGGCCAAGTCCTTCCAGCGGACCCTCAAGGGATCTGCCCAGACCTCCGATGAGGAGGGCGTCAGGAAGTCCGTCCCTACCGCCTCTTCCACCCCGTAGAGGCCTCAAACATGCATCTAGACCCCACCAGAACACGCGCCCAACGCCTTGCCGCGAAAGCCTTTATGGCTATGTCGCTCGTCTTGGCACAGGCCTGCGCTCCCGAAGCCACCCAACCGGAGCAGGATCCCTCGTGGACGCCTAAGGACCCGGTTTCGGGGCAGTTCTTCAGTGAGTCGAACCCGTCCGGCACGGGCCAAACAGTGCCGGCGCCGATGGCGCATCCGCGCACGGACGTCGACACGAAGGTCGATGTGGACCAGCCGATTGCGCCCGTGCGCACGCCGCGCCCGCGCGTGGATCCCAGCACGCTCAACGCGACGAACGGGGTCGTCGCGAATGAGTCTACAGCTGTCGTTGGTGCGAACGGGGACCAGAGGGACGATCTGCAACGCGACATTCTGCTGCGCTCGGCGCGCAACGCGTTGAAGCTGGGGCGCTTTGATGAAGCTCTCGCGCTGCATGAAAAGCTGCAACAGCTGCATGCGGGCGATCGTGAGTCGTTGACCGAATACGCTGGCTTGCTGGTGCAAGCTGGTCGCCTGGCCGAGGCGCGTGCGCGCTACACCGAGCTCGTCAAGCTGGCGCCGAGTGATCTCGATGCGCGCCGTAGCTTGGCCACGGTGTTGATTGCTGGTGGCTACTACAGCGAAGCAGCCAGTGAGCTGGAGACAGTTGTGCGTCGTGACCCTGAAGACGCAGACAGCGCAGCCTTGTTGGCGCGCGTGTTGGCTTGGTCGCGCGATCATGTGGCCGCGGGTGAGGTCTACCGTGTGCACTTGCAAACGCTTGACCTGCGCGATGACGGCAATCGTCGTCTCGTGGCACCGGTCTTGTTGGACTTGCAACGGCCCTTGGAAGCCTTGCCGCACTTGCAGGCGCTCGTGCGTGCACACCCCACCGAAGTGGAATGGGGTCTGTACCTCGTGCGTTGCCAGGCTCAGTTGGGTGATGCGACGGAAGCGGGTCGCGTCGTCGAGTCCTTGGCCGAAGTGGAACCGAACAACACCAAGGCGCGCATCGAAGTCGCGGACCAGATGGTGCTGTCGGGTCAGTACAAGTTGGCGATGAGCGTCTACCAGCAAGTGCTGGCGATGGATGCCAATCATGAACGCGCGCGTTTGGGTGTGGCTGATGTGGCCTTGGCTAGTTGCCAACCCGCAGCCGCCAAGCGCGCCTTGGATGGTCTGCGCACCACCATGGAAGACGATCGTGGCTTCCAGATTGCGCAGGCGCGCTATCACGGCTTGGTTGGTGAGCGCGGTGCCGCGGGTGCTGCGTGGGAAGACCTGCTGCGTGCCAAGGATGATGATTGGG
Source organism: uncultured Planctomycetota bacterium (assembly GCA_903829565.1). Taxonomy (GTDB): domain Bacteria; phylum Planctomycetota; class UBA1135; order UBA1135; genus SXXH01. The sequence continues at coordinate 227 of CAIKQM010000714.1, read as the reverse complement.
GTGCGCGCATCGCATACGCCGATCTGCTGCGTGAGAGCGGCGAGCATGAGCGCGCGAAGAGTCAGTACACCAAGGTTCCGGAGGGCACACCGCGCACGCGCGAGGCGCGCCTGGGCTTGGCGCGCACGCTGTTTGCGCAGGGCTTGTACGAAGAGAGCGTGGCCCTGTGCCAGACGCTGACCGATGCCGAAGACCCCACGCCCGAAGTGCTGATTCAGTTGGCGCGC
>CAIKQM010000713.1 GCA_903829565.1 uncultured Planctomycetota bacterium | reverse complement strand
TCGGTGATCGTGCCGCGGAAGTCGTGGTTCGCGGCGAGCGCGGCGGTCTCTTTGAGGATCGACTCTTCGCTGCGCGATTGGATCGAGCGGCCTTGGTGGAAGGTGATCGAGCAGAAGCTGCAATCGGCCATGCAGCCGCGGTGCGTGTTGACGGACCAGCGCACGGGTTCGAGCGCGGCGATGCCGCCGGCCTTGTCGTGATCGGGGTGCCAGCGGCGCGCGAACGGCAAGTCGTAGAACGAGTCGACCTCTTTTTGCGAGGCCGGCGGCAGCGGCGGGTGCTGCAGCACGACGCGCTCGCCGTGCGGTTGGGCCAGAGTGCGCGAGCTGGGGCTGTTCTCTTCGCGCACGGCGTGGAAGAGTTCGATCAGCTTGCTGCGATCGGCCTTGATGTCTTCCCACGACGGCACGGCGCGTGCATCCGCGGGCACGACATCCTTCTTCACGTACTCGCAGGTGTTAGGTAAATTTGACAGGCTTTGCCCGGCTTCGATGCGGCGCGCGATCTCGACCACGGTGCGCTCGGCCATGCCCCACACGAGGAGATCGGCCTTGCTGTCGACGAGGATCGAGCGGCGAATCGTCTCGTCCCAATAGTCAAAGTACGCTAGGCGCCGCGGGCCGGCCTCGAGCCCGCCGACGATCACCGGCAAGCCAGGGAAGTGCTGGCGCGCCGAGGCGGTGTAGCTGATCGTCGCGCGGTTCGGACGGCCGCTCTTACCGCCCGGGCGATAGACGTCGATGCGCCTGATCTTTTTGGACGCCGTGTAGTTGGTCACCATCGAATCGATGGTGCCGGCCGAGACGCCGACGAACAGGCGCGGGGCGGGCAGGCGCTTCCAACCGGAGCCGTCGGGCTCCCATTCGGGGACATCCAGGATGCCGACCTTGTAGCCGTGGGCTTCGAGCACGCGGCCAATCACCGCAATGCCAAAGCTCGGGTGGTCGACATAGCCGTCGCCCGTGACGAGCAGGATGTCGAGATGATCCCATCCCAAACGCGCCATCTCGGCGCGGGTGCGAGGGAGGAACGGCGCCGGTTTGGCTGCAGGGGTGGCGCGTTCGCTGGTCATGGATGGGTGGTGCCGGCGGTTGGGCCGGCGCCGGGCGCACGCTTTGGAATCAGAACGAGCCGTGACGCTTGCGCTGACGACGGTTGGTCTTGCGACCGCCCTTCGTGTTCTGGCGCGTGCGGTAGCCGGTCTTCTTCTTGTGCTTGGTCGACGAACTGCGGATCTTGATGTGCATGGTGGTCTCCGTGTGCGTGTACGGCACCGGTGCTTTTGGGCGGAAGAGTGTACCCGCGGGAAGGCTGGGGATCCAGAGGGGGCTGGGCGGATCTGGCAGGTAGCGGTCAGCCGCCCCCGCCGCCGACCTGGCCTTTGACCGGGCCGACCATCGTTTCGGGCTTGACCCATTGGTCGAATTGCTTGTCCGTCACGAGGCCGAGGGCGATGGCGGCCTCTTTGAGGGTCGTGCCGTTCTTGTGGGCGTGCTTGGCGATTTTGGCGGCGTTGTCGTAGCCGATGTGGCGGTTGAGGCTGGTCACGAGCATCAAGGACTCGCGCATCAGCTTGTCGACGCGCTTCTCGTCGAGCTCGAGGCCGGCGATGCAGTTCTGGCGGAAGCTGTCGCAGGCGTCGGCGAGCAGCGCCAGCGATTCGAGCACATTGTGGACGATGACCGGCTTGTAGACGTTGAGCTCGAAGTTGCCCTGCGAGCCGGCGAACGCGACGGCGGCATCGTTGCCGTAGACCTGCACGCAGACCATGGTCAGCGCTTCGCATTGTGTCGGGTTTACTTTACCGGGCATGATCGAGGAACCCGGCTCGTTCTCGGGCAGCTTGAGCTCGCCGAGGCCGCAGCGCGGGCCGGAGCCGAGCCAACGCACATCGTTGGCGATCTTCATCAAGGCCGTGGCGCACACGCGGATCGCGCCCGAGTGGTAGACGAGCGCATCGTGCGCGGCGAGCGCGGCGAACTTGTTCGGCGCGGTCTTGAAGGCGAGGCCAGTTTCGGCCGCGATCTTCTTGGCGACGAGCTTGTCAAAGCCAGGCTGCGTGTTGAGGCCCGTGCCGACCGCGGTGCCGCCTTGCGCGAGCTCGTAGACATGCGCGAGGCTGGCCTTGACGCCGCGTTGCGCGTCGATGAGTTGCTGGACCCAGCCCGAGACTTCTTGGCCTACGGTCAGGGGCGTCGCATCTTGCAGGTGCGTGCGGCCGATCTTGACGACCTTCTTCCACTTGAGCGCCTTCTTTTCGAGCTCTTTTTGCAACAGGTGCAAGGCCGGCAAGAGGCGCTCGGCGGTCTCGCAGGCCACGGCAACATGCATCGCCGTGGGGAAGGTGTCGTTCGAGCTTTGCGCGCGATTCACATGGTCGTTGGGGTGAATCGGCTTCTTGGAGCCGAGCTCGCCGCCGAGCATCTGGATCGCGCGGTTGGCGATCACCTCGTTGGCGTTCATGTTCGACTGCGTGCCCGAACCGGTTTGCCACACGACGAGCGGGAAGTGTGTGTCAAGTTTACCTGCAATCACTTCGTCGCAGGCGGCGAGCAGAGCCTTCTGCTCCTTCTTGGCCAACATGTCCATGTCGCCGAGGTCGATGTTGGCGAGCGCGGCGCTCTTTTTGACAACGCCGAGGGCCTTGATCATCGGGCGCGTGAAGCGCTGGCCGCCGATCTTGAAGTTCTGCGTGCTGCGCTGCGTTTGCGCGCCCCACAGTGCGTCGGTCGGGACTTGGATCGGGCCAAACGAGTCCGTTTCAGTGCGATGCGTGGTCATGATCAGAGCAGCTTCTTGTCGCGGAGGATCTGGACGTCGGCGAGGATGGCGCCGGCGGTTTTGTGCATTTGAGCGCGCGATTCGTTGTCGAGCGGGATCTCGACGATCGATTCGACGCCATCCTTGCCGAGGATGGCCGGGACGCCCATGTAGACATCGTGGAAGCCGTACTGGCCGTTGAGCCAGCAGGCCGTGGGGAGGAGGCGCTTTTGGTCAAGCAAAATTGACGCCGCCATAGCAACCGCGCTGGAGGCCGGCGCAAAGAAGGCCGAGCCCGTCTTCAACAAACCGACGATCTCCGCGCCGCCATTCTTGGTGCGCGTGGCCATCGCCTCGATGCTGGCCTTGTCGAGCAGTTGCTGGATGCCGACCCCGTTGACATTGCAGTACTGCGGCACCGGCACCATCGAATCGCCGTGCGCGCCAAGGACCATGGCCTTGACATCCTGCACCGAGCTCTTCGTTGCGAGCGCGATGAACCAACTGAAGCGCGCACTGTCGAGCACCCCCGCCATCCCCGTGACGCGCGCCCCCGGAAAGCCCGTTTTGGCGCGCATCAAGTGCACCATCGAATCGAGCGGGTTCGTGACCACGATCACATGCGCATCGGGCGAGCCGTGGCGCACATATTCGGCCACGCTGGTGATGATCTTGGCATTGGTCTCCAACAGGTCCGACCGACTCATCCCCGGCTTGCGCGGCAGACCGGCCGTCATGATGACGACATCCGAGCCGTAGGTGTCCTTGGGGTCGTTGGTCCCGACGACGCGTGCACCAAAACCTTCGACGGCAGCCGACTGATTGAGGTCGAGCGCGATACCCTTGGCGCGGCCATCGAGGACGTCGATGATGACGATCTCGGAGGCGAGGTTTTTGTAGGCGCAGAGCTGGGCGCAGGTCATGCCTACATAGCCGGCACCGACGATGGTGAGCTTCTTTTGCTGGAGGCGGGTCATGGGTGGGGCAGGATAGCGTCCCCTGTGATACTGGTCCCTGTGATTGTGCACGACTTTGGAGGCCGAGAATGGCCTGGCGTGGGTGCTAAGGGCACCGGTCGCAAGATTCGCGCGGATTGTGGGGACGCGCGGCGATCCAAGGCTTGGCCTGGGTCGGAGATGTCGGAGGGCTCATATGACGCCCAAAGCGCGCCAAGGCCCTAGGGCGCGCTGGCAGCCGCCCTCCAGCAGCCACGGAAGGCTCTCAACTAACGAGTCCAATTACCTACAGACGTAGCCGGGCGATGCTTGGGGACAGTTCGAGCGGATTTTTCAGCGGCCGGCAGATCAAGTTCTGCCCACTGGTCGGGACCAGTATCACTTTTCGTCTCTCAGGTCCCGCTGCACCGCCTCCTCCCCCCGCCCATCCAACCTCCCAAAGCTCCCCTCCCAAGCCCTCGCCCTCACCATCCGCTCCATCTCCCCAGGTGTCGCATCCCACGCCACCAAGAACTCCTGCTCCCCCAACGGATCCAACACCGCCGTCGCTTGGTCCATCAAGCGCTCGCGCGCCCCGTGCGTCGCGCGCAGCTCCGCGGCACTCACCTTCAGCGCCCGCAAGTAGTCATCCAACAACTCCGCGCAGGCCCCCCGCCCCCAGGCCAACGCGGCGAAGGTGCGCGCGCCCTGGGCACGCACCGCGTGCGGGCCGAACTCGGCGGAGAGTTGCTTGGCCAAGTCACCTCGATCGAGCATCACCTCGGCCAGAGGGATACTCACGTTCTTCTTTTGCAGCGCGCGCCACGCGTCGTCGAGCTCGGGGCTGCAGTCGGGGGTGAAGCTGCCGTTCTTGACTTTGGCGTCGCGCAGCCAGTCGCGCAGCGCGTCCTTCATCCAGCGCGGCATGAGGTTCCACACCTCGCGGTCCTTCTCTTGGAACCACAAGGCGGCGAGTTGCAGGCGCAAGTCCAAGCGCTGCTTGGGATCCAGGCTGCACGCCAGGCGCGGTGTGGCCACGCCCGCGCGGGGAGCCTGTCCCGTGCGGAAGGACAGCGGCGGAAGCACATTGGCTTCGTGCAGGACGAGGATGGGCGTGCGCGCGTATTCGGCGGGCGCGAGCGCGCCGAAGGTGTCTTCGAGCCACTGCCACTCGGCGGCGAGATCGCTCAACACGGCGCGCGCAGCGGCGGCATCGCGCTCGGCGAAGGCCAGCCAGCCGCGTTGCGCCACGGCGCGATAGCCTTCCGGCGGGCGCGCGCGCCAGTCAGCTTTGTCCTCGGCTTCGATGGCGCGGCGGCGTTCGCTGCGCGCGGCGGGATCAAGTGTGTCGAGCTCGTAGAAGCTGATCTGCCGCGCCGCCGTGGTGCGTGCGGTGCCTCCACGACCGGGTTCGGCAACCGTCGCGGTCGCGCACCATGTCAAGCAAACTAGACTTAGACCGACTGCCCTCAGGTCCATGCAGAAGTCCTTCGGCATGCCGGCAGAGGACACTGCACCACAATTGCAAAATCCTAAGGTTTAGGCGGCGTTTTGGCGCTCTCCGGCCGCAGCCACAACCAGGCCAACACAGCCGCCAAGGTCAGCACCACCACACTCGCCATGCCGACCGACATGCCCGACGTCGTGATGCCGAGCGCCGAGCCCGCGCCCATGAGGACGCTGGCGAGCACCTTGGCGCGCCGCGGCACGACGCCGTGTTCGAACCACAGCTGTAGCTGCGGCCCGAAGCGTGGGTGCGACAACAACCACGCGCGCATGCGCGGTGAACCGCGCGCCCAACACCCGGCTGCAAGCAACAGCAAGGGAGTCGTCGGGAGCAGCGGGACGAACACGCCCACTGCTCCTGCTGCAAAGCACAGCCAGCCTGCGCCGGTCCAAAGCCGGCTGCGCATGGGGCTGCTCAGGCCTTGATCTGGCCGAGGGTCTTGATGATGGCGGCACCCATCTCTTTGGTGCCGACAGCCGTCGGGTCGTTGCGGTCGGACTTGAGGTCGTAGGTGACCTGCTTGCCTTCCTTGATGACCTGCGCGATGGCCTTCTCGAGGCGCGTGGCGGCGCTTTGCTCGCCGAGGTGCTCGAGCATCAACACGCCCGAGAGCAACATCGCGGTCGGGTTGACCTTGTTGAGGCCCTTGTACTTCGGAGCCGAACCGTGCGTGGCTTCGAAGATCGCGATGCCGCCGTCGCCCTTGTTCTCGCCGGGCGCGATGCCCAAGCCGCCGATGAGACCAGCGCACAAGTCGCTGAGCACATCGCCGTACAAGTTCGGCAGCACGAGCACATCGTAGTCCTCGGGCTTTTGCACCAACTGCATCGCCATGTTGTCAACGATGCGATCATCGAAGGCGATGTCCTTGTACTGCTCGGCCACGGCGCGCGCGGTCGACAGGAACAAGCCGTCCGAGAACTTCATGATGTTGCTCTTGTGGACGGCGGTGACCTTCTTGCGGCCCTTCTTGCGCGCGTATTCGAACGCGGCGCGCACGATGCGCTCGGTACCGAAGACCGAGATGGGCTTGATGCTGATGCCGGAGTCGGGGCGGATCTTGACGCCCGAGAGCTCCTTGATGTGCTCGATCAGCTTGAGGGCCTTCTCGCTGCCCTTCTCGAACTCGATGCCGGCGTAGAGGTCTTCGGTGTTCTCGCGGAAGATGACGAGGTCGATGTTGTCGTAGCGCGAGCGCACACCTTGGTAGGTCTTGCACGGGCGCACGCAGGCGTAGAGATCGAACTCTTTGCGCAGCGCGACATTGACCGAGCGGAAGCCGGTGCCCACCGGCGTGGTGATCGGCGCCTTGATGCAGGTCTTCGTGGCCTTGATGGCCTCGAGCGTCTCTTGCGGGAGCGGCGTGCCCGCCGTCTCCATGATGTCGATGCCCGCGTGAGCAATGGTCCAGTCGAATGCGACGCCCGTCGCATCGAGCACGTCCTTGGTGACATGGGCGAGCTCGGGACCTGTGCCGTCGCCGAGGATGAGAGTGACCGGGTGGCGCTTCATAAGGCGGGAGAGTTTATGGCTCCCCTACCTTGGCGGCAAGCTAGGAACCGCTGGGAGGCGCTTCTGGCGCGCCTGTGCGTTCAAGGAGCTCGCGCCAGGCCTTGGCGCGGCGGGCGCGCTCGGTATCGGTGCCGAGCGGATCATAGGCGAGGTTCGAGCCGGTGCAGCCGCGCAGAGCGACCCACGCGGCCTCGCGGACCGGGGCCTCGGCGTCGAGCAAGGCCTCGCACAGGGCCAACAGCGCCGCGCGATCCGTGGTCTTCAGCTCTCCGAGCGCGCGCGCCGTGGCAGTGCGCACGAAGAGATTGTCATCCTTCAGGCGCGGCACAAGGTGCGGCACGACGGCTGCGTCACGCGTCGAGCTGAGGGCCAGCACGGCTTCCAAGCGCGTGGCTTCGCCGGGTGACTCGAGGTCTGCAAGACGCGACTCCCACGCGGGGCGCGCGGGCTGCACCGGTGTCGGTTGCAGCGTGGGCCGAGTGGCAACATCCTCGACACCCTTCTGCAAGTCGTCGATGCGCGCCAGCAAGGTCGCGCGTTCTTCGCCGAGCGCGCGCACTTTGCCTTCGAGGTCTTGCAGGCGCGGCGCGAGAGCTTCCAGCAACGCGAGCTTCGCGCGTTCGGCTTCCATCTGGGCCAAACGACTTGTCAAGGCGGCTTGACCAGCGCGTGCATCGGCCAGTTGGTTGCGCACATCTTCCAAGCGACGAGCGGTGGCCTCGGTCTCGGTGCGCGCCGTGCGCTGCGCGAGTTCGTGCTGCGTGCGCAGACTCTCCAAGCTGGCGTTCGCGCTGCGCTCTTGGCCGCGCAGGGCTTCGAGTTGTTGTTGCAGTTGGCGCAGTTCGCGCGCGTGTTCGCCGGCGAGGCGCTGTTGGTCTGACCAGAGCCAGACTGCAGCTCCAGCGAGCAGCGCGGTGGTGAACCACAAACCGCGGCTGTGCGCGCGCGGCGAGCTGGGGGCAGGTGTCGAGCTGGGGGCGGGTGTCGTCGCGCTGCTCGGGCCGCCTTCGAGCGAGCTCATGGCCGACTCACACGCGCGGCACACAAGGCCCTTGCCGCGCGACACTGCTCGACCGCTGTCGATGTCGGTTTGCGGGATGGACTCGTTGCAGACGTTGCAGAAGTACAGCTCCATGGAACACCTCGTGGGGATGACACTAGCAGCCGCGAGTGGCTGGTCACAGGAACGGACATTCGGAACTGGCCCATGGAACCGTCCCAACGCCGGTTCTACCCTCCACTCATGCCCGAACAGTGGTCCGTCAGCGAAGCCGCGCGCAAAGCCTGCTCTGAGGCCGGCGACCGGTTCCTCGTCGAGGTGCTCGAAAACGAAGTCATCCGCCGCCCCCGCAACTCCGATGCCTGGGCCGATCTAGGCCACGCCCTGACCCGCTTGGGCTTCCACGACCGCGCCTACTTGGCCGACGCCACAGTGGTGCAACTGATCCCGGACGATCCCACGGCTCGGTACAACTTGGGGTGCACCTTGGCCTTGTTGGGTAGGACGGATGAGGCGTTTGTGCTGTTGGAGGAGGCGCTGGCGCGGGGGTATGACGATGCGGATCACATGGAGCAGGATGAGGATTTGGTGGGGTTGAGGGCGGATCCGAGGTTTGGGGGGATGTTGAGGCGGCTGCGGGGGGATCGCGATTGATACTGGTCCAGACGAGTGTG